>SLOW01000066.1 GCA_007132315.1 Opitutales bacterium | reverse complement strand
GTGGGGATCGCCCTCCAAAATACTGCGATCCATAAAGGCTCCGGGGTCTCCCTCGTCCGCATTGCAGATGACGTATTTGACATCCGCTTGCGGTTTGCGCGTCAATTCCCATTTCAACCCGGTTGGAAACCCCGCACCGCCTCGTCCGCGCAGGTCGCTGGTCTTCATTGTGGCAATGACCTTATCGGGATTGCCATCGGTGATGGCCCGGACCAGGCCTTCATAGGCGCCCGCCCGGATGGCATCCTCGATGCTCTCCGGATCGATCAGGCCGCAGTTTCTCAGGACAATGCGGACCTGGCGGTCGTTTTCGTCGCAGAGGAGATCCTTCACCACTTCGCCCTTCCCGATGGAATCTTCGACGATGCGGGCGATGTCGCGACTGAGGACATTGGTGTAGGTGACGCGGGAAGGCAGCAGCTGCACGACCATTCCCTTGTCGTAAAGGCCCATATCGAGGGCCCGAACCACCTGCACTTTGCCTTCCCGGCCCCGGCTGCGGAGTTCATCGACGAAGGAAGACTGGAAAAAACGGGTTTTGTCGCCGTCTTCCTGGGACGTGTCCAACACCAGAATCGCCTCCGGCGGCCCGTCGAAAGAAGTTCCCCTGGAGCGGCTGGCTACGATGTGGTCGTCCAACAGCCGTTTTTCCCGAAGGTGCTCTTTGACAATGCGCGCGGCCAGTTCTTCATCCACCTGCCCGTAAAGTGTGGCCGGCTCGTTGTCCCCGCCCACTTCCACCAGGGGATCAATAAAGGCATACCCATAGGATCCGGTTCGCTCAACGGGAATGTTCAATCCGGCTTCACCGCATGCTTTGCGTAGCACCTCAATCAGCGATTCCGCCCCGGCGGCGATTCCTCCCGAATCGAGTCCCACCCGAATCCATTGCTGCGAAACGGGTTTGGATTCAGCGCCTGATTTCAGAAATGCCAGCGTCTCTTCGAAGGATTTAGTTTTCATTGGTTTGCTCGCTCGCTAGAATGTCATCCACGATTTTCTCGATTTTCTCCGGAACCATCTTGCCCAGGGTGTTTTTATCAATGACCAGGGCAGGCGACATCCCGCAGCAGCCGATACAACGAACCGTTTCGAGGTGGAACATGCGGTCTTCCGAAGTCTCCCCGTCCTTTATTTTCAGTTTTTGTTCAAAGGTGCTGAGGAGACGCCCCGCTCCCTTCAAATAGCAGGCGGTGCCATTGCACACCGTCACATTGTGTTTCCCCTGGGGAACCAGCCGGAAGTAATGATAAAAGGTTATAACCTCATAAATCCGTGCCATGGGGACCCCGGTTTTTTCCGCCAAAAGCAAACTGGCTTCGCGGGGGACATACCCATGCTGGTTTTGAATTTCGTGGAGAATCATGATGAGATTGCCCTCCTTGTCCTTCCACCGGTCCACGCATTCATCAATGCCTTTACGGACTTCCGGTTCGATTTCCATTGACTCAGGAGATGATGTTGCATTCATGGATAATGTCTTTGGTTCGTCCCAATAGTAGGGGTTTACCTGATCGACGTATCTGCTTTTATTGTAAATGTTTGGCCATCCCTTGTTTTTTCTTGAACCGAAGCAGGTGTTTTTCGGACCTCCTTCGGTTGTGTCCAACCCGACGGCAGAGAAAACTTTCGGTGCGGAGCAGGATACGGGCTCTACCCAACCCGGCGTAGCCGGTACCAATCAGGCGTCAGGTGGAGGGCAACGCTCAGGAAAACCCTTGCGCGATTCGCGCAAGATTTCAGAAATAAGGGGCCAAAGATCTGAAGTTCGTTGGAAAGTCGTAGCGTCGACTTCCCCTCTACTTTTCCTAAGGAGCCCGTCGAAACAAAGCCGCCGCGCAGACGGCGTTAGAATATGAGCCAATCCGAATCTTATTTTTTCAATGAAACTGGTTACACTGCAAAACATTGATGAAGAATCCGTTCGAGCCATTATGCCGGCCATCGAGATCGTTCGTGCCGATCGGGGGAGTGTGGCCACGGAGGTGCGCGACGCCGACATCCTGATTGGCAATCCCGGTGACCAGTGGCCCGGGATCCTGAAGGAGGCGCCGCAGATTAAATGGGTTCATGTCGGAAGCGCCGGCGTGGAGGGCTTGATCGGACCCGAGTTTCAAGCCTCGCGGGTCACTCTCACGTGCGCCAAGGGTGACGTGGCCGGTCCGGTCCTCGCCGAACATGCCTTCGCCCTCATCCTCGGCCTCAGCCGGGGAATCGGCGAATGCGCGCGTGCCGGAAAATGGATTGGAAGCGACAGCCCGGTGGCCGGCGGCGTTTTCGAGCTCGGAGGGAAAACGCTGGGGCTGGTCGGCTTCGGCGGCGTCGGCCGCCATCTGGCCCGGGTGGCCCGGGGTTTCAACATGGACGTAGTCGCCGTGCGCCGCACTCCCCGGGATTCCGGTGTTGAGGGAGTGACGGTCTGGGGCACCCATCGCTTCCACCATTTATTGGAGGTTTCGGATGTGGTGGTGGTTTCCGTGCCCGACGTTCCCGCTACCCGCGCGATGTTCGATGCCGAAGCCTTCCGCCGCATGAAGAACCACGCTTTTTTGATCGCCGTGGGACGGGGGAAGACGGTCGACACCTCGGCGTTAGTGGCGGCGTTGCAGACGTGCGAAATCGGCGGGGCGGGTCTCGACGTTGTCGATCCCGAGCCGCTTCCCGGCGAACACCCCTTGTGGGGAATGGAAAATGTGATCATCACCTCGCACAACGCGGGCACCTCGCCGGAGCGAGTGTCCCGTAACCAGGCGCTGGTTCTGGAAAACCTCAAACGATTCGCCGCCGGCCAGCCGCTTCTGAACGTGGTGAAGCGGGAGAATGGCTATTGATCGAATAAGAACACCGGTCGAGTCGAGAATCATCCGGCGTTCCATGCGGAATCCTCAAAATCACATCCCGGAGTCTCGGCCATGGCTGAGCGCGGCCCTTCAGGGGAACGGTGAAGTCCTGCTTGCTGGAGGGCGGCGCTCCCGCGCCGCCGCCGGGAAGGCGTGCGAGGGTGATGGTGATCGGGCGGGGCGGGTGCTGCCTTGTTGGCCGGGATCGGATCCGGGGTTTGCGCCGGCTTGGCTCGGCCCATGGGTTCGGAGGACTCCGGAGGTTGCTCCCTTGGGGTAACGTGCGGCCTTCGCTTGGCAAACGGGAATTTCGCGTTACGTTTTTTTGTTTATGACTGAAACAAGCAGCCAAAGGCGGTGGGGGAAATGGATCGGCGTACTCCTCCTCCTGGGTGTGATCGCCTGGGGTGCCAGGGCATTCCTGGGCGGCGACGGCGACCGGGTGGCGTTCAATTCCGTGACCGTCGATCGGGGCGATTTGCGCCAGACCGTTTCGGCGACCGGCGAGCTCAATCCGGTGATCAACGTCGAGGTGGGCTCCCAGGTTTCCGGAATCATCGACGAGATTCTGGTGGATTTTAACTTTGAGGTCCGACAGGGAGAAGTGCTCGCGCGTCTGGAAACCTCGACCTTCGAGGCCAATCTCCGCGAGGCCGAGGGCCAGGTGGCCGTCGCGGAATCGGCGCTCGAGCTCGCCCGGGTTGAATTGGAACGGCTCCAGCGTTTGCGCGATCGGCAACTCGTGTCGCTGTCGGAGGTGGATCAGGCACGCGCCACCATGAGGCAGGCCGAAGCGACCCTGCGCATGCGCACCCACGCGAAGGAACGTGCCGCATCGGAGCTGGCGCGCTGCACGATCTATTCGCCCATCGACGGGATCGTGATTTCGCGCAATATCGATGTCGGGCAGACCGTCGCCGCGAGCATGACGGCGCCGGTGCTGTTCACCATCGCGAACGACCTGACGCGGATGCAGATCAACTCGCACGTGCCCGAGGCCGATATCGGAGGCATTCGGGACGGGCAAAAGGTGGAGTTCACCGTCGATGCCTACCCCCGCGAGCAGTTCGCTGGCACGGTGGTGCAGGTGCGCAACGCTCCCATTATGGAACAGAACGTGGTGACTTACGACACGGTGATCGAAGTCGCCAACCCGGACCGGAAGCTCAAGCCCGGCATGACGGCGACCGTCTCAATCATCACGGACGAAAAGGCCGATGTGATCCGTGTTCGCAATTCCGCTCTCCGGGCCCGGCTCCCCGACGACGTGCGCCCCGAATCGCCCGGGCTGCCGGAAGACGATGATAGCGGCACAACCTGGCGCACCGTGTATCGCAATTCCGGTGACGGGTTGGGCGGGCACCGGATCGAAGCGGTGGCGGTGCTGACCGGAATGAGCGACGGTGTTCACACCGAGATCCTCCAGGGCCTGGAGCCCGGGGATGTGCTCGTTACGGGAATCGACTTCCAGGCCGATGGCGGAGACCGCGGTCGCGGAGGGCTCTTCGGGCCTTCGCCGGCACAGTACTGATTCTGACAAACCGAGGCCGATCGCCATGTCCGTACTGAAACTGGAGGACCTGCACAAGATCTACACACTGGGTCGCGGATTGCAGGTGCACGCGTTGCGAGGGATTTCGCTGTCTTTGCAGGAGGGCGAGTTCGTCGCGATCATGGGGCCGAGCGGTTCCGGCAAGTCCACGCTGATGAACGTGCTCGGTTGCCTGGATCGCCCCAGCCGCGGTCGTTATCTGTTGGATGGCCGGGATGTCGCCCAACTCTCGCGCGACGAACTGGCCGAGGTCCGCAATCACAAGCTCGGGTTTGTATTTCAGAGCTTTAATCTACTGTCCCGCACCTCCGCCCTCGAGAACATCGAATTGCCTTTGATGTACGACAAAGGCGGGCTGAGCATGCGGGAGATTCGCGAACGGGCCATGGAGGCTCTCCGCCGGGTAGGGCTGGAGGACCGGGCGGACCATCATCCAAGCCAGCTCTCGGGCGGCCAGCAGCAGCGCGTGGCGATCGCCCGTTCGCTGGTGAGCAGGCCGACCGTGCTTCTGGCGGACGAACCCACGGGTAATCTGGACACCCGGACCGGCCTGGAGATCATGGAGATTTTCCAAGAGCTCAACGACCGCGGGATGACTCTGATCATGGTGACCCACGAACCGGAAATCGGGCGGTTCGCCAAACGCCGGATTGTCATGCGGGACGGTCGTACGGTGACGGATGAGTCGACCGCCGACCGCGCGAACGCGCGGGAGGAGAAAAACAAGCTTCCCGTATTGGTCGAGGAGGACGAAGAGGGGGTGCTCACATGAATCCATCACGCCTATTATTGATCGCGTTGCGCGCGTTGCGCCGGAATCGGATGCGCTCCGCCCTGACGGCGGTCGGCATCGTCATAGGAGTCGCGGCCGTGATCGCCACGGTGAGCATCGGCGGCGGCGCGCGGGCCGAAGTCGAGGAACAGGTGAGCCGGCTGGGTCAGAACGTGGTTTTGGTCTTTCCCGGCAGCCGATCGCTGGGCGGCGTGAGCATCGGCGGCGGGTCGGCCAACACCCTCACGGTGGACGATGCCCTGGCGATCCAGGATGAGGTACCCGAAGTCGTGGCGGCAAGCCCGGAAGTCCGTTCGCAGCGCCAGGTGACCTACGGGAACCGCAACTGGTTCACCCGCATCTACGGGCAATCCGCCGATTACCTGCGGATTCGGCAGTGGCCGCTCGAGGCGGGCCGGATGTTCGACGAGGAGGACGTGGTGAGAGCCCGCAAAGTGGCCGTGGTCGGACAGACGATTGTGGACGAACTCTTCGACGGGGCCGATCCGATCGGCGAGGTCATCCGGGTGCGCGGGATGCCGCTCGAAGTGATCGGTATTTTGGACAGGAAAGGGATGTCGCTGATGGGATCGGTGCAGGACGACATCATCCTGGTTCCGTATTCCACCGCTTTCCGTTACATCTCCGGCCGCACCCACGCCATGGTGATCAACACCCAAGTGTACCGTTCGGACCTGATGCCCGTCGCCCAGCAGAAAATCACCGACCTGCTCCGGGAACGTCACCGGCTCGGGCCGGATCAGGAGAACGATTTCACCGTGCAGACCCAGGAGGAGGTCGCCCGAACCGCCACCGAGACGTCGCGGGTGATGACGTTCCTGCTCGGTTCGATCGCCGGTGTGTCGCTGCTGGTCGGCGGTATCGGCATCATGAACATCATGCTGGTCAGCGTGACCGAGCGCACCCGCGAGATCGGTATCCGGATCGCTGTCGGGGCGAAAAACCGGCATATCCTGCTGCAGTTCCTGACCGAGGCGATACTCTTGAGCTGTGCCGGCGGCATGCTCGGAATCGCGGTCGGTGCGGGGCTCAGCCATCTGCTCGCCTATTACGCCGGCTGGCCGGTCCACCTTTCGTACGAAGCGATGGGGTACGCCTTTGTTTTCAGCGCGGCGGTGGGGATCTTTTTCGGTTTTTATCCGGCGCGCAAGGCCGCCCGGCTCGATCCCATCGAATCCCTGCGCTACGAATGAACGTAACCCGAACGCATATTGTTGTCCGCGGCCTGGGCAACCGTTGTCCGAACTGCGGGGGCGATCGTCTGTTCGAAGGCCGCTTCCGCCTGCGGGCGGCCTGTCCGGATTGCGGCATGACACTCGAACAGGGGGAAGGTTTTTTTCTCGGTTCGATGGCCATCAATTACGGTGCGACGGTGCTCGGATTCCTGACGCCGCTTTTGATTCTGGTTGGCCTTGGATGGATCCCGGTCAACTTCGGGATCGCGCTCGGTCTGGTCGGCGCGCTGCTGTTTCCGGTTTTTTTTTACCGGAGTTCGCGGAGTTGGTGGTTGATGTTTTACTTCCTGGCGCTCCCCCAAGAACTCCCCGCCAACGGCGGAAGCGGGCGCGGGCAGGACCTGTTGTAGGAGGGCGGTGCCCGTGAAGAAGACGCCGGCTCATGCGCGGAGCTACGAGAGAAAGTAGCGCCCAGCGAGATACGGGCGCCGCCCGAGCTGTTGTTGTCTGTTTCAGCGGTTGAGGAGAAAATCGGAGACTTCGTCCCACCAGGGATTCGCGGGATCGTGGTCGAGGGTGTTGTGGCCGGCGTCTTCCTGGATCCAGAGGTGTTTGGGGCCCGCGTATTTGTCGTGCAGTTCGCGGCCGAGGAGCGTGGGGACCACTTCGTCGCGTCCGGCGAGCAGGAAGGCGACCGGACCGCGGTAGTCGCGGAGGGCGGCGACGTTGTCGTAGCGGTCGCGCAGGATGAGCGCGACCGGGAGGCGGCCGACGTGGTGGGCGCCGACGTCGGCTAGGTTGGTGAACGGTGTGATCAGAAAGAGGCCGGCGACGTCGTCCGGACGGCGCCCGGCGAGGTGGGTCGCAATGCCCGAACCCAGCGATTCTCCGGCCAGGAATACCGGGCGGTCGTCCTCGGCCAGGAGTTGTTCCAGCGCGGCCCAAGCCGCCCGTTGGAAGGATTCTTCGCCGAGGCGGCCGTCGCGGGCGCCGTAGCCGGGGTATTCGAACAGAAAGACCTCCCAGCGCCGACCCGCGTCGATCCCGGCGAAACCGTCGGCGAAATACGTCCGGTAAAGCGCGTGTCCGGCATTGCCGTGGAAGAGGACGATGCGGTTGGCCGGATTTTCCGCGACGGCGTATCGCCATCCGTGATACACGACGTCTCCGCCGGTCCATGGCTCGATTCCGGCGTTTTCCGCCAGGGTGGACAGATCCTCGAGGTTGTCGCGTTCGGGAAAATAAACGAACCGGTTCTGGCAGGCTGACAGCATGAGGAGGGAGATGGCGCAAAGGGCGGCGGTGTTCTTTAATCGCATGGGCACAACGGCCTCCGGGTGACGGGGCGTCGCCGGCGACGTTCCCGGGGCGGATGCCGGTCAGAATCGCCGGCGGAGTTTGGCGGGCAGGACGCCGATACTTTCGCGGTATTTGGCGACGGTGCGCCGCGCCACGTTGATGTTTTTTTCTTTGAGGATGTTGGAAATCTCCTGGTCGCTGAGCGGTTTCCTGGGAGATTCGTTTTCGACCAGGTGGGCGATCATATCCTTGATGCTCTTGTTGGAAACGGCGTTGCCGTCCTCGGACTTGAATCCCGGGGTGAAGAAGTATTTGAACTCGAAGGTTCCGCGGGGAGTCTGGACGTACTTGTTGGCGATGGCTCGACTGACGGTGGTTTCGTGCACACCGACCGCCTTGGCGATTTCGGTCATGGTCAGCGGCTTGAGTCTGGAAACCCCGTCGCGGAAAAAGTCCTGTTGCACTTTCACGATTTCCCTGGCGATGCGTTCGATGGTCTGCTGGCGCTGTTCGATCGAACTGATGAGGAACTTGCCGTTGCGGAGCTTTTCGCGGATGTATTCCTTCTCCTTGGGGCCGAGGGTGCCGTTGGCCAGAAGGGCTTTGTAGGTGCCGGAGATGCGGACTTGGGGGATGTAGTCGTTGTTCATCTCGACGACGAACTCGCCGTCGTCCTCGCGCACGATGACGTCGGGGGCGACGGTGCGATTGGTGTCCTCGGCGAAGCGCCGGCCGGGGGCGGGGTCGAGCGAGGCGATTTCCTGGATGGCTTCCTGGACCGCATCGACGCCGCCGGAGACCTTGCGCGCGATCTCGGGGATGCGGCGGCGCATGAGCAGATCGTAGTGGTCGCGGACGATGGTCGCGGCGAGCGAATCGCCGCGACCCTGGAGTTCGAGTTGGTGGAGCAGGCATTCCCGCAGGTCACGGCAGCCAATGCCGGACGGGTCGAACGTCTTCAGGAGTGCGGCGGCCTTTTGTACGTCTTCGAGCGGCAGGCCCGAGTAGGCGGCCAGATCCTGGAGCGAGGAAGTGAGGAAGCCGCGGTCGTCGAGGCTGCCGACCAGGTATTGGATGGCTTCGATCTGGCGTTCGGTGCAATCGGCCAGTTTGGCTTGCTCCATCAGATGTTCCTGCAGAGAGGTCTCGCTGACGAGCGAATCGAACAGGAACTGCCGGCGCTCCTCGTCCTCAGCGGTGTGCGGCCCGCGGGCGGACTGGTTGTAGTAGGGGTCGCGGGCGTCTTCGGCCAGTTCGCGGAGCAGCGCGAGGTCGCCGTCGAATTCGCCGTTGTCGCCGTAGTCGTCGGCGGTGCCGTCGGTTCCCTCGACCGGCGCGACGCTCTCTTCAAGGCTCTCCGACTGGATCGGCATTTCCTCCAGCAGGGGATTGTTCTGGATTTCTTCCCGGATGGTGGTCTGCAAGTCGAGGGCCGGCACCTGGAGGATCTTGAGCGATTGGCGGAGCTGGGGCGCCAAGATCTGCTGTTGGGTCTGCTTCTGTACCTGCTGTAAGCCTTGCCATGCTTGGGCCATAAAATTATCGTGAAATGCTGGTGATTGAGAAAATGGGCGGTGGGCCGATCAGGCGATGGGCCGCTGGGAACTCAGAAGTTGCTTGTTGATCAGGGCGTTGAGGTACCCGGCGAGCTTTTCGTTGTTGGGGCCGAAACCCTCGCTGTAGAGATAGCGTTCGAGGTCGTACAACATCTCCATCGCCGAAGCGTAGCGATCATGGCGACTTTTCTGCAATGCCTTGGCCAGGATGGTTTGCAGGGCGCCGTCGATTTCGCGCCGCTCGGAGGGAAAGTGGGGCGTATCCATGTTCCGGACCTTCTTCCAGGTGGCGGGGTTGTCTTCGGCCAGAAAAATGTTTCGACCGAGCAGGATCTCGCTGAGTACCACGCCCAGCGAAAACAAGTCGGCGCGGCCGTCCGTGCATTCGTAGTTGGCTTGCTCGGGCGAGGTGTACTCCGGTTTTCCCGGGATGATCTCCCCTTCGCCGTCGTGCATCAGATCGAGCGCCTTGGCGATACCGAAGTCGGTCAGTTTGACGTCACCGAGATAGGACAGGATGATGTTCCTGGGATTGACGTCGCGGTGAACGATGTCGAGCGGGCGATAGTCCGCCCGGCGCTTCCGGTGGGCGTAGGCGAGGCCGCGGCACACCCGGGCGACGATGAACACCGCCAGATTGACCGGTACCGACAGCCCGCGTTCGCGGTGCTCTTCGAGAAACTCCTCCACGGTGAGGCCGTCCACGTACTCCATGACCATGAAGTATTGACCGGAGATTTCACCCAGGTGGTAAATCTGGACGATGTTGGTGTGGATGAGGTCGGCCGCCAGGAGAGCTTCACCGATGAAGTTTTCCCGGAATTCGTCGATTTCCGAGTACTCCTCGCGGATGATCTTTACCGCGACCCGTTTCTCGAATCGGTTGGCGCCGCGTTGGTGAGCCTCGTACACAATGCCCATCCCGCCTTCGGCGATACGCCGAACGAGCTCAAAGTGAACTTCATTAAAAATGTGTCGGATCTCAGCCATGCCTCGACAGGAACCATCAATGCCGGCATAGCATGAATAGTGCCGCCAATCCACATCAAAGTGATTTTTGCTTCATCTTTTTTGATTTTTTTCGGATAATTGTCGTTCCGGCCGTTGACAGGGCGGCCGGAGGCGGCAAGAATGGAGCTTATGATCCGCTTAACGGAACGGGCCGTTGAAAAAATCAAAGATATGCGGCGTGAGCTGGACGACGAGAACAAGCTCCTCCGCCTGTTTGTGGAGTCCGGCGGCTGTTCGGGGTACACGTACGGCATGTCGTTCGACGATCCGAAGGAAGGGGATGTCCGGATCGAGGACGGCGGCGTGGCGATGGTGCTGGATCGGGAGAGTTACGATCGCCTCAAGGAAGTGCGGATCGATTTCGACGACGGGTTGACCGGGAAAGGATTCGAAATCCAGAATCCCAACGCTCAGAGCACCTGCGGCTGTGGGAAGTCGTTCAACTGAGGGGCGTCGGGAGACCGTTTCGGGAGCCTTCGTTCGCGGCGGGATCTCGACCGGATTGTTGCCGGCCGCTCCGCCTCCGGGCGGGAGAGATGCTGTCTTGACACGGTTTCTCAGGATACCTAACTTTTACCGTTTCAACACCGCAATCCGTTAAGGAATGCGGTTCTTTGGCTATTTTTCACAACGATCCAATGAGCAGCGAAATATTATCAGTACTGGAACACATGGAAAAGGAGAAGGGGATCCGTAGGGACGACATGATCTCCGCTATCGCCAGTGCCATAAAGAACGCCGCTCAGAAAGGGGTGAATGCGGGCCAGGAGCTGCGTGTTGAAATCAACCCGCGCAACGGCGCCCTGCAGGCGTGGGCCCAGTACCAGGTGGTTGACTCGGTCAGTGACCCGAAGCGGGAAATCCACATCGAGAAGGCGCGCGCCGTCGATCCCGAGATCGCGATCGGTGGCATTCTGGAGAAGGAAGTGGACCCCTCGCACCTCGGCCGGATAGCCGCTCAGTCCGCCCGGCAGGCGATCATGCAGCGCCTGCGGCAGTTTGAAAAAGACCGGATATTCGACGACTACAAGGACAGTGTGGGCGGCATTGTCTCCGGGGTGGTGCGGCGTCGGGAGCGCGGTGATCTCATCGTTGACCTCGGCCGGGCGGAAGCCGTCCTGCCGCCCAAGGAGCGGGTGCCGGGCGAAGACTATTCGCCAGGTGAGCGGATCCGCTGTCTGTTGCTGAAAATCGAATCCACCAACCGCGGGCCGGAACTGATTCTCTCGCGCGCCCACCCGAATTTCATCCGCCGCCTCTTTGCCCTGGAAGTCACGGAAATCGCGGACGGCACGGTGAAAATCGAAGCCCTCGCCCGCGAACCCGGTTACCGGACGAAAATCGCCGTTTCCAGCAGCGACCCGAAAGTCGATCCGGTCGGAGCCTGTGTCGGTGCGCGGGGCGCCCGGGTCAAGAGCATCGTCCGCGAACTCGCGGGCGAAAAAATCGACATCGTCCGCTATTTCAAGGAACCCACCGACATGCTGGTTGAGACCCTCAAGCCGGCGGTGCCCAAGAATATCTCGGTGGACCAGAAGGGGCGGAAAATTTATTTTGAAGTGTCTGAAGACGACTTGGCGGTGGCGATCGGCCGCCGCGGCCAGAACGCGCGCCTGACTTCCCGGCTGATCGGCTGGAAGCTGGATGTGGCCAAGGAGAAATCCCAGAAGCTCGACTTTGAAGACAAAAAACGGTTGGCGGCCGAGGGTCTCAACCAGATTCAGGGGATCGAGCCGGAGCAGGCCGAACGCCTGGTCGCCTGCGGCTTTATCAGTCCGGAAGCTTTTGTGGGAGTGGAGAAGGAGGATCTGGTGGACGCCGGTTTCGAACCGGCCGAGGCGGATGACATTCTTCAGAAGGTTTCCGCCTATTTCAATCCGGAGAATGCGGCGAACTGATCTCCGTGCTTTCCGGGACGGATACGGCGCGTGCCTTCCGAGTCCCTGAAGAGCGATATTCCATTGTAACTGATGAGCGTACGAATACACCAAATTTCCAAGAAGACCGGCGTAGCGAATAAAGAATTGATCGCTCTCCTTACCGAACGAGGTTTCAACGTCACTAGCGCGTCCAGTTCCATCGACAATATTTCCGCGGAATCTCTGATCGAGGAGCTCGGCGGTGCCAGCGCCGGGGATTCGGTCCAGCAGTCCGAAGCGGCCCCGAATGAGCCTGCGGCCGAATCCGCCGCGGAGGAAACCGGTCCCGAGCGGGAACCGGCGGCCGAAGAGCGGCAGAAACCCGAGGATCCGCCCGCGCCCGCCAGAAACAATTCCGGCCTGCCGCCGGGCGTTTTTGTAAAATCCGCCGATGACGTTCGTCGCGAACGGGAGGAGCGCGAGGAAGACAAACGCGGCACGCCGCGTCCCGCGCCCGCGCCGCAATCCCGGGCGCCCCAACCGGCCCAGCCGTCTCAGCCCCGCCCGGCGCCGCCCCCGCCCGCGCCTTCCCAGCGCTCCGTCGGACCGCGTCCGCTGGGGGCGCCGCCGTCCTCGTCTCCGCCGGCATTCCCCGGAGCGCGCCCACCGACCCCGGCCGCGGGCGAGACGCCGCCGAAAACGCCGTCGGACGCCGAAGAGCAACCCGCCGCTGAATCGGAGGAGAAGCCGGCCGAAGAGGAACTCCGGATCCTCCACGTCAAGCCCCCCATCGTGGTGCGTGACTTTGCGGAGCAATTGGGCATCAAGCCGTTCCGCCTCATCTCCGAGCTGATGGAGATGAATATTTTCGCCTCCATGAACCAGGTGATCGACGAAAACGTCGCCCAGGACGTGGCCGGCAAGCACGGCTACCTGCTCGATGTCAAACACCGCAAGGCCGCCGCGGCACCCGGCGGGAAGGCGGCCCGCCCGGAGGAGGTCGAGGAGGTCGATGAAAGCAAATTCCTGGAGGCGCGCCCGCCTGTGGTCTGCATCCTCGGGCACGTCGATCACGGGAAAACCACGCTGTTGGACAAGATTCGCAAGAAGGATGTTGCCGGCGGGGAAGAGGGCGGCATCACCCAGCACATCGGCGCTTACCAGATCGAAGTCAACAAACAGCATATCACTTTCCTGGATACGCCAGGTCACGCGGCGTTCACCAAGATGCGCGCCCGCGGCGCCGACCTGACCGACATTGCCGTGCTGGTTGTCGCAGCGGACGACGGCTTCATGCCGCAGACCGACGAGGCCCTCAAGCACGCCCAGGCCGCGGCCGTACCCATTATCGTCGCCGTCAACAAGATGGACACGAAGGGGGCGGATCTCGACCGGGTCAAACGTCAGATGCAGGAACGCGGGATACCGCCGGAGGACTTGGGCGGCGAAACGATCGTCTCGCCGATATCGGCCATCAAAGGGGAGGGGATCGACCACCTGCTGGAAATGATCGTGCTGCAGTCCGAAATCCTGGAGCTCAAGGCCAATCCTCAGCGCAAACCGGAAGGTTTGATCATCGAGTCCCGCATCGAGGTCGGACGGGGCGCGTCGGCCACGGTGATCGTCCAGCACGGGACACTGAAAACCGGCGACACGGTGGTCTGCGGAACGAGCTACGCCAAGGTTCGCGCGATGTTCGACGACGAGGGCAAGACGGTCAAGAAAGCGCCGCCGTCAACGCCCGTGCAGGTGATCGGGTGGACCGACGCCCCCGAAGTCGGGGCGACGTTCAAGGCGGTCAAGAACGAACGCGAAGCCCGGCGCCTGGTGGAGGATTCCGAGGAGGAATCCCGGCGCGAGGCGGGGGCCCCCGAGGACGGTGGGCCGCAGCCGCGCACCCTCGAAAATCTGTTCGATGTGATCGAAAGCAACCGCAAAAAGACCTTCCGCGTTGTGCTCCGGTGCGACGTCCAGGGATCGCTCGAAGCGGTGAGCGGGCTGCTTCAGGGCGTGGAAAGTGAGAAGGTGGATTTGCAGATCCTGCAGGGCGGTGTGGGGCCGATCAGCCGCAACGATGTCCTCATGGCGAGCACGGCCGAAGCCGCGATCATCGGTTTCAACGTCAAGATGGAGCCCGGCGTGACCAAGTTCGCGAAGCATCACGGCGTGCCGATCTACCAGTACAACATCATTTACCAACTGGTGGACCAAGTGAAGGAGATCATGGCCGGCATGCTTGATCCGGAACTGATCGAGAGCAAGCTTGGAGCCGCCGAGGTCCGCCAGATCTTCCCGGTCGCCAAGACGTTCATCGCCGGCTGTCTGGTCACCGAGGGGAAGATCGCCCGGGGGGCCCGGGCCCGTGTCATGCGCGGCGGCGAACCGGTCGCCGAAACGCGCATCAATACGCTCAAGCGGTTCAAGGAAGACGCCACCGAAGTTCGTGCCGGGCTCGAATGCGGTATTGGGCTGGACAGACTCAAGAGCTTCCAGGAGGGTGATGTGATCGAGTGTTACCAGGT
The DNA here is from genome assembly GCA_007132315.1 of Opitutales bacterium. Lineage (GTDB taxonomy): Bacteria > Verrucomicrobiota > Verrucomicrobiia > Opitutales > T3Sed10-336 > SLOW01. The sequence continues at coordinate 5,722 of SLOW01000066.1, read as the reverse complement.
GCAGGAAAAACGCGCCACGCTCTAGCCCGAATTATTCACCGGATTGTGCAAAGAGCAGCTTAAGGTTTTTTCTATGTATTTGTTATGCTTAAGCCCCGTTCGAAAGGTTTCCGGCGTCCGGTATTTTGCGCAATCCTCTCACCCACAAGCGCGAATCGCGGGGTTGCGACCCTGCAATCCGCTTGGTCATCCACGGCTTGCCGGGGACGCCCAAGCGGATGGCGGCATGTCGCCTTCGGCTCGGTACGGGTCGCGCCTTGCGCTACATCACTTCCGGGTTTCGCGAATAACCGAGGCTGCTCATGGTATCACGACGAGAGAGTGGTATAGGGAAGAATGAGACTCATGAAAGCGTATACAAAGATTCCTTTGGGCTCGAATGGCGACCAAGTTTCTCCGAATCCTTGGTTTATCTTCACAAATCCCCCAGCTTTTTGTCGGGATATTTGCTCTTTTGGGAGTCTCTCACCGAAGTCCGACAGACTCTCGGTTCGAACAATGCACCGGCCCGCGTCGCCGACTCGAATGCCATGAGCCAGCGCGGCGTCAGAGTCAACGAACTGATCAAACGCGAGATCAGCGACATTCTGCACACCCGCTTCCGGAGTGAAGCGGTCCGGATAACGATTATTGATGTGGAGGTCTCGTCCGATCTGCGGAACGCCCGGGTATTTTTCTCGGTACTCGGCGACGAGGCGCGGGTCCGGGAGGCGCAACTCTGGCTCGACGGAAAGCGGCGGGAAATCCGGCATTATCTGGGCAAGCGGGTCGTACTCAAGTATCTGCCCCACCTGGTGTTTCGCCACGACAGCGCGATCGAACGCGGCATGAATTTAATCGAAATCCTGGACGAGCTCGAAGAGGAGGACGAGGGCAAGTAACTGCCGGCCACATGTATTTCCCCAACCTGTCACCCGCTTTCGGAGCGTTCGTTGATACCTTGCCGGGAAAGACCGTCGCGGTGATCGGACACGCCCGTCCGGATGGAGACTGCATTGGATCGCAGGTGGCGCTCGCGCGGGTCCTCGGGGCGCGGGGCATCGAGGCGGTATGCGTCAACGAGGATCCGATCCCCCGCCGGCTGGCGTTTGTGTCCGGTGACGAAACCTTTCGCGCGCCGGACGAATGGCTTTGCGGGGACCTGGTCCGCATCTGCGTGGATTGTGCCGACCCGGACCGGCCGGGTAAACGGATCGGTGCGCTCGGGGCGGCGTTCGATGGCAACGTCGATCACCATGTATCCAATACCCATTACGCCCGGTACAATTTCGTGGACTCCGGCTCGGCCGCGACGGCCGAGATTCTCGGGGGGGTGTTTTTCGACCTGGGTTTCGAGGTGGACGCGGTCGCCGCCCAGGGGCTCTTCGTGGGAATCGCGACCGACACGGGGCAGTTTCGCTTTCCGTCCACTTCGCGCCGCGTCTTTGAAATCTGCGGCCGCTTGGTGGAGCTCGGCGCCGATCCGGCCATGGCCAGCAATTACCTCTACGAACAGGAGACCATGGGCAAGCTGCGGCTCCTGGAAGCCTACCTTTCCAGCCTGCGCCGGGAGTGCGACGGACGTGTGTGCATCGGCGCGCTGCCACGGGATGTGTTCGAGCGCACCGGGGCCGGCGTGGAGGACACGGAAGGGCTGGTCGATTACGCCCGCTCGATTAACGGCGTGGACGTCGGCGTGATCCTCGAGGACCGGGGTGCCGAGGTCAAAGGCAGCCTGCGGGCGAAGGAGCCGCGCTTTCGGGTGAACGATCTGGCCGCGCGTTTCAACGGCGGCGGCCATGCCTGCGCGGCCGGATTTACGGCGACCGAAGCCATGGACGCGTTTTACCCGCGGTTTTTGGAGGCATTGCGGAAGCATTTCACGGACGTGGATGCCGCTCCGGCTGCGGAACGATCGTTATGATGACGGAGAACAAAGAGATGGAGGGCATTCTCGTGGTGGACAAACCCCGGGGCATCACGTCACACGACATGGTTTCCCGGTTGCGACGCAAGCTCGGAATGAAACGGATCGGACACGCCGGAACGCTGGATCCCATGGCGACCGGATTGTTGCTGTTGCTGGTGGGACGGGCGACCAAGGCGTCTCAGTTTCTCATCAGCCTCGACAAAGAGTACGAAGGCACCATCCGTCTGGGACAAACGACCAACACCCAGGACGCCGAGGGCGAGGTGATGATGGAGAGTCCCGTGCCGGAGCTGGACGAGGAGGCGGTCCGGGAACACATGGCTTCGTTCCTGGGCGATCAGTACCAGACGCCTCCGATGCATTCCGCCATCAAGCAGGGTGGCGTGCCGCTCTATAAAATGGCGCGCAAGGGCCGGGAGGTCGTTCGGGAGCCTCGGTTCATCCGGGTCTCCCGTTTCGAACTGGTGCGCCTGGCGCTGCCGGAAGTTGAGTTTCAGGTGGCGGCGTCCAAGGGTTTTTACGTCCGCACGCTCGCCCACGATTTCGGAGCGCGGGTCGGTTGTGGCGGCCACCTTTCCGCCCTCCGGCGCTTCCGGGTGGGGGACTTCACGCTGGGGGCGGCTCTGCCCCTGGAGGAAATCGAATCGCTGAGTTCCACCGAAATCGGCCGGCGCCTGTTGTCGGTGCGCGACTCGTTACCGGCGCGGGCCCTGTGAAGTTTCCGGCCAAAGTTCAATCGCTCGACGGCATCGACCTCGGAAACCGGCGGTTGCATCTGGCAATCGGCATGTTCGACGGCGTGCATCTGGGGCACCAGAGTGTGATTGAATCGGCGGTCCATTCCGCGCGTTCCCGGGAAGCGGTGGCCGGGGTTCTGACCTTCTGGCCCCATCCGAGTGCGTTCTTTCGGCCGGAGGACCCCACCCGCCTGATCATGGACCCGGCGGCCAAGACGCGTATGTTTTTCGAACTCGGCGCCGAGTTGGTGATCGAGCAACCTTTCGATGGCGATTTTGCCCGCGTGCCGGCTGAAGAGTTCGTCTCTTACCTTCTGGAGCGGCTGCCCGGGCTCGAGGCGATTTACGTCGGTGAGAACTGGCGCTTCGGCCGGGGGCGCAAGGGCGACGTGAGCCTGCTGGTGGAGACGGCGCGCCGGCAGGGGGTGAACGTCGTGAGCATGCCCCGTTTGCATTTCAACGGCGAGCCGGTCAGCAGCAGCCGGATCCGGGAGTTGCTGACCGGCGGAGAACTCGAGGAGGCGAACCGTTTGCTCGGCTACGGGTATGTGACGGAAGGGGAAGTGCGGTCCGGGCGCGGGTTGGGGCGGGAGATCGGGTATCCCACGTTGAATCTGCCCTGGAACGGCGATTTGCGGCCGCAGTACGGCGTTTACGGCGTCAGGGTGTCCCCTGCCGACGAACGGCGCGCTGCCGGATCCACCGGATCGGTTGCGGAGAGAGCTCGCCGCGGGGTGGCCAATTTCGGCGTGCGGCCCACGGTGACGCGCGAAACTCCGGACGATCCGGTGCTCGAGGTCCATCTGCTCGAAGAAGACGGTTGTCCGTTTGCTTCCGGCGACCGGTTGGTTGTGGAATGGTTGTTTTTCCTCAGACCGGAGAAACGTTTCGGCGAGTTGGACACATTGAAGGAGCAGATCGCCCGGGACCGTGCGGCCGCAGTGGTGCGGTTTGGGACGTAGTCCGCGGCCGGATCCCCCTCCCGTGGCGGGAATTGCTCGCCGCGCCCTTACGATCGGGCGGTCCCGCTTGGATTCAGCGACCGGCGCGGGCCGGGGCCGTCCGCTTCAGGAGCTTTTCCAATTTGTCGGCGAAGGCCGTGAACTCGAAGGGTTTTTTCAGAAAATCGGAACGTTCGTCCAATTCATTCTCCACCTCCTTCATGGAAGGCGCGTATCCGGAAATGAAGAGAATCGGAAGCTCGGGGAACTCGTTGCGCGCTTTCCTGGCCAGTTCGATTCCGCCCATTTCGGGCATGCGAATGTCCGTGATCAGGATATCGAAACCACCCGCGCCTTTGTTACGCAGGATACCGAGTGCTTCCACGCCGTTGCGCGCGTTGGTCGGCTGGAACCCCATTTGTTCCAACAGGACTTTGAGCAGACCTCGCAACGCGGCGTCATCATCGACGAGCAAGGCCCGTTGCGGCGCCCGCTCGTCCCAGGGAGTGGCGTTTGTCATGTAGGCAAAGATCGTAATGCCTCACGACAGGGTCGGCAATCAGGGATTCCCTGATACGAACATAGGAGGATCAGTGTGTCGGGAGGTGAGGGAGAGGCCGGGGAAGGCTTTTTCTTTGCGTCCGTCCGAGGGGAGGGGTAAATTGCGTCGATTCTGAGAGATCCCGTCGGGGTCGCACGGCGAATGCCACACCGAAATTGGAAAGGAAGACGATATGGAAGAAGCGAAACAAGGGGATAATGTGAAAGTACATTACAAAGGCACGCTCGCTGACGGGGCGGTTTTCGACGAATCGACGGAGCGCGGACCGCTTGAGTTCACGCTGGGAGAGCAGAAGGTGATCCCGGGGTTCGAGGAGGCCGTTCTGGGAATGAAGGAGGGTGAGAGCAAGACCGAGACCATCTCCAGCGAAAAGGCCTACGGGCCCCGCCGCGAGGAGATGATGCTTCGGGTGACCCGTTCCCAGCTGCCGGAAGGGATGGAGCCGGAGGTGGGGCAGCCGCTCCAGGTCACGACCAACGAGGGACAGCCGGTTCCGGTTCGGATCGCGGAGGTGGACGAGGAAAACGTGCTTCTCGACGCCAATCACCCCCTGGCGGGACAGGACCTGACCTTCGAGATGAAGCTGGTCGAGATCTCGACCTGATGGTTTGAGCGGCTTACATTCGTTTCAGAGGCGGACGTCGGGATCCACGTCCGCCTCGTAGTCCACCCCCGGGAGTCCGAATCCGAATAGCTTCAGGAATTCATTCTTGTAGCCTTCGATGTCGGTCAGTTCGCGGAGATTTTCCGTGCTGATTTCCGGCCAGCGCCGGGAGACTTCGGCTTGGATGTCCTCGCGCATTTCCCGGTCGTCGAGCCGAACCCGCCCCTGGTCGTCGAACTGGAGCGCACGCCCGTTGTACATCTGGGTGGCCAGGAGCCGGTGCATTTGCTCGATGCACCCCTCATGCACCCCTTTTCCCTTCATGACCCGGAAGAGCAAGGAAATATAGAGCGGGACCACGGGAATGGCCGAGCTGGCTTGGGTGACGACGGCCTTGTTGACCGCGACAAAAGCGCGTCCGCGCTCGACTTTGAGGCGGGCGTCCAGACGTCCGGCGGTTGCTTCCAGGTCGGCCTTGGCCCGACCGATGGTGCCGTTCCTGTAGATGGGCCAGGTCACGTCCGGGCCGATGTAGGAGTAGGCGGTGGTGGTCGCCCCGGGAGCCAGGACCCCGCCGGATTCCAGCGCGTCGATCCAACGCTCCCAGTCCTCACCCCCCATCACGCGCACCGTGTCGCGAATTTCCTGGTCGGAGGCGGGGTCGAGCTCGACCTCGGTGACGACTTCCTTGTCGGCATCCACGGTTTTGTCGCGAAAGGATTGTCCGATCGGCTTGAGCACCGACTTAAGGGTTTCGCCGGTTTTCGGGTGTACGCGCCGGGGGGAGGCCAGGCTGTAGATGATGAGATCGACCGAGCCCAGGTCTTCTCGTATTCGGTCAACGGTCTGCCGTTTGATTTCATCCGAAAACGCGTCGCCGTTGATACTGCGTGCGTAAAGGCCCTCCGCGCGGGCGGCCTGTTCGAACGCTGCGGTGTTGTACCAGCCGGCGCTGGCCGGACGGCCCTT
>SLOW01000133.1 GCA_007132315.1 Opitutales bacterium | reverse complement strand
GGGCGATCGCGGCGGAGCCGCCTCGCCTCGCTTGCGGGGATAAACGCTTGAACTTCACGGGTTCGCCCGGGAAGAATGACGGATGGACCGCGGGTCCGTCTTTTCATGGAGGCGTCAAAACCAACCGTCTGGCTGTTTCGCGACGGCAAGCCCGGACACGAGAACCAGATCCTCGGTCTGGTTGAGGCCCTGAAGCGCCGTGTGCCGGGACTCGATTCCCGGGACGTGTCCCTTCCGCACCGCGAATCGGTCAGCGCGCGATGGCGGCGGCTGCGCGCCGCCCGCGATGACCTGCCCCGTCCCGACCTTCTCGTCGGCGCCGGCCATGCGGTGCACCTGTTTCTGGTGTGGGCGTCCCTGCAACACCGGGCGCCTTCGGTGGTGTTGATGAAGCCGACGCTGCCGGAACGGTTTTTCAGCTTTTCCATCATTCCCGCACACGACCTTCGCCCCGGGAGCGGGACGACCCGGAGGAGGCTCGTTACCCGGGGGGCGATCAACCGGGTTCGGTACGATCCGGAGGCGAAGGAATCGCGCGGACTCATCCTGATCGGCGGCCCCTCGAAGGAATGCGGTTGGGATGGAGTACGGCTGGGCGAGCAGATTCGCGCGGTTGTGAGCGCGGCGCCGGACCTTGAATGGACGGCCACCGACTCGCGCCGGACCCCGGCCGGATTTCTGGAGACGATCCGGCGGACATTCCCCGGGGTGAGCTGTTTTCCGAGCGGCGAAACGGGGCGCGATTGGTTGCCGGCCGAGCTGGCCCGGGCGTCGGTCGTCTGGGTGACCCGCGACAGCGTCTCGATGATTTACGAAGCGTTGAGCGGCGGGGCTTGTGTCGGAATACTGGATACGACGCCGCGCGGCCGGCCGGGACGTTCGAGCCGCGGGATCGCCGGTCTCGTCCGGGACGGTTGGGTGACCCCGTGGGACCGCTGGAACGAAACGGGCCGGGTCGATCCGCCGCCCGCGGTCCCGGCCGAGGCGGACCGGTGCGCGGCGGAACTTCTGCAACGATTGGGATGGAATGAATCGACCGATTAAAGTCGTTCAAATGGTGCCCGCGCTCGAAGCGGGCGGCGTGGAGACCGGCACGCTGGAGATGGGACGGTTTCTGGTGGAGAGCGGCGACGCGTCGATCGTGATCTCAGGAGGCGGGAGGCTGGAGGCCCGCCTTGAGGCCGAGGGCACCCGTCACCTGACCTGGCCGGTCGGCCGGAAGTCGGCGCGGACACTGCTTTACGTGCGCCGCCTGCGCCGGTTGCTGGAAACCGAAAGGCCCGATATCCTTCATCTGAGATCCCGCGTTCCGGCCTGGATCGGTTGGCTGGCCTGGCGGAAAATGGATCCCGAAACGCGGCCGGCCCTGGTGACGACCGTGCACGGTTTTTATTCGGTCAACGCGTATTCACGGATCATGACGCGAGGAGAGCGGGTGATCGCCGTATCGGAAAGCGTACGCGACTACATCCGGCGCAACTATCCGGACACCCCGGGTGAGCGCATTCGCGTCATTCCGCGCGGGGTGAGCGCGGTGACCCATCCCTACGGATTCCGGCCCGACCAGGCGTGGCTGGCGCGCTGGTGTGAAGACTTCCCGCAACTGGAGGAGCGGCGCGTCATCACACTCCCGGCGCGAATCACGCGCTGGAAAGGCGCCATGGAGTTTGTGGAGGTGGTATCGCGTTTGCGCGCGGCCGGGCACGCGGTCAAGGGGTTGATTGTGGGCGAGCCGCACCCGTGCAAGCGGCGTTACTACGAGGAACTTCTCGGGGACATCGCGGAGCGCGGCATGGCCGACGAGATCCTGCTGCCGGGCCACCGCTCCGATCTGCGGGAAATCATGGCGGTGTCGGACGTCGTCGTTTCACTCTCGTCCGACCCGGAGGCGTTTGGTCGCGTCACCCTGGAAGCCCTGGCCCTGGGGCGCCCGGTGGCGGCTTTCGATCACGGCGGGGTGGGGGAACAACTGGCCGAGCTGCTGCCGGCCGGCCGTGTACCCGTCGGCGACCTCGACGCCATGACCCGCTTGCTCGACCAATGGTTGCGCGGCGATCCGCCGCGTCCCGTGCGGGAAAACCCCTTTACGCGCGAGCGCATGGTCGCCTCGACCCGAGAGGTGTACCGGGAGCTGCTCCGCCGTTGAAAACCGGTGCCGATCAACCGGCATTGCCGCCGGCTCGGCGGTGGACGCTTCCGGCAACGAATTCCTCAGTGTGGCGCCGGACGAGATCCGGTTCACCTCGCATCCGCGGTATGTCACTGTATGGGAAGGCGCCGCTGTGGACTTCAGTGCCGATATCATCAGCGGAGTCGATGGTTTTCTGGCCCTTCGCACGGTCTGTGCAATGCTTGCAGGACGTTTCATAAGCACAGCTCCTTGACTTCAAGCGATGAACTAATCATAAATGAAAGGTTTAAGGGACAGAGGGGACGGCGGAGGTCGCCGTGCCGCACAGTCCGGAAATTCCAGCATCCAGCAATGTCCTTTCTTCCATCGGGGAGGGAGCCCAGGAGCATGTCCAAAGAAAAGGTTCAGTTTAAATCGAATGTGGTCATTCGCTTCGCCGGGGATTCCGGCGACGGCATCCAGTTGACCGGCACCCAGTTCACGACGTCCACCGCCCTGGCGGGCAACGACTTGGCAACCTATCCGGATTATCCGGCCGAAATTCGGGCTCCGGCCGGCACAATCGCCGGTGTGTCCGGGTTTCAGCTCCATTTCGGCAGCGACGAAATTCACACCTCCGGAGATCTGTGCGACGTGCTGGTGGTCATGAACGCGGCCGCGCTCAAAGCGAATCTGGAGCACCTCAAGAAGGGGGGGATCATCATCGCCAACGAGGACGGTTTCGATGAAAAGAACCTGCGTCTGGCGCGTTACGTCGACGGGATTAACCCATTGGAGGATGGGTCACTGGAGGAGTATCAGGTACACACCGTCCCGGTCACCAAACTCACCCGCGAGTGCCTGAAGGAAACCGGTTTGGGGGTCCGGGAAATGGACCGTTCCAAGAACATGTTCGTCCTTGGACTGCTGTACTACATGTACAACCGTTCGATGGACCCAACCATCAACTTCCTCCAAAGCAAATTCTCCCGCAAGCCCGAGGTGGCCGACGCCAACATCAAGGCGCTCAAGGCCGGCTTCGCCTTCGCCGACACCACCGAGATCCAGCACGGGCGCTTCGAGGTCAAGGCCGCGCCGATGCGGAAGGGCACCTACCGGAGCATCATGGGCAACCAGGCGACGGCTTTCGGCCTGATCGCAGCCGGTGAACGCGCCGGTTTGCCGATCTACTACGCCACGTACCCGATCACCCCCGCGTCCGATGTCCTGCACGAACTCTCCCGTCACAAGAATTTTAGTGTGGTCACCGTTCAGTCCGAAGACGAGATCGCGGCCGTCTGCTCGGCCATCGGAGCTTCGTACGGAGGCAGCCTGGGTGTCACCGCCTCCGCCGGCCCCGGGATTTCCCTCAAAACCGAGGGTATTTCGCTGGCGACCATTTACGAAATCCCGCTGGTCGTCTGTGACATCCAGCGCGCCGGTCCGTCCACCGGGCTGCCCACCAAGATGGAGCAGGCGGATCTCATGCAGGCGATTTACGGTCGTCCGGGAGAAGCGCCGCTCGCAGTGGTGGCGGCGAACAGCCCCGCCGATTGTTTCGAGTCGGTGTTCGAGGCCTGCCGCCTCGCCCTCGAGTTCATGACGCCGGTGTTCTTTCTCAGCGATGGCTACCTGGCCAACGGCGCCGAGCCCTGGCGTTTTCCCTCCGCGCGCGATCTGCGCGAAATCAAGGTGGGCTTCGCCACGGCGAAGGATTGCGACAACGGTGTTTTCCTGCCCTACAAGCGCGACGAGCGACTGGTCCGGAAATGGGCGCTGCCCGGCACAGCCGGCCTGGAGCACCGGATTGGCGGTCTGGAAAAGGAGGATCTCACCGGCAATATCTCCTACGACCCGGAGAACCATGAGAAGATGGTCAAGATCCGCCAGCGGAAGATCGACAATATCGCCGACCACATTCCGGAACAGGCGCTCGACTCGGGACCGGAGGAGGGAGAGCTGTTGATTGTCGGCTGGGGATCGACCTACGGAACCATCAAGGCGGCGCTGCGGCAGCTGCGCGATGAGGGCGTCGATGTGGCCCACGCCCATCTGAGGTACCTGAATCCATTCCCGCGCAACCTCGGCCAGCTCCTCCAGAACCACCGCCGGGTGCTCGTTCCCGAGATCAACAACGGTCAACTGGTTCGCCTGTTGCGCGACAAATACCTGGTTCCGGCGATTCCCTACAACAAGATCAAGGGACAGCCGTTCGCCGTGGCCGAAATCAAGAACAAGGTCTGGGAAGTCCTCAACTCCCTGGAAAACTAATCCTGGAATCTTTCAAACCATATGCCATCGACCCAAACGCAGGAACAGACGTCCAATTTCACCAGCAAGGACCTGGTTTCGGACCAGGATATCCGGTGGTGCCCCGGTTGCGGGGACTATTCAATCCTCAAACAGGTGCAGAAGGTTCTGCCCGAACTGGGGTTGCTCAAGGAGAATATCGTGTTCGTTTCCGGGATCGGGTGTTCTTCTCGTTTCCCGTATTACATGAACACCTACGGAATGCACTCCATCCACGGGCGTGCCTCCGCCATCGCCTCCGGGCTGAAGGTGAGCCGGCCGGAATTGAGTGTCTGGGTGGTGACCGGTGACGGCGATTCGCTCTCCATCGGCGGCAATCACACCATCCACACCCTGCGCAAGAATCCGGATCTCAACATTCTGCTCTTCAACAACGAAATTTACGGATTGACCAAGGGGCAGTTCTCGCCGACGTCGCCCGAAGGCAAGGTGACGAAATCCAGTCCCATGGGATCGGTCGAGCACCCGTTCAATCCGCTCGCCCTGGCGCTCGGCGCGGACGCGACCTTTGTCGCCCGCTCCATGGATCGCGATCCGAAGCATTTGCAGGCCATGATCCGGCGATCCGCAGAACACCGCGGGACGTCGTTGCTGGAGATCTACCAGAATTGCAACGTCTTTAATGACGGTGCCTTTCAGGCGTTCACCGACCGCGCGACGAAAAACGACCACGCGCTGTTTCTCGAACACGGCCGTCCGCTTCTGTTCGGTCCCGCAAACAAGAAGGGCATCCGGTTGCGCGACGGTTGCCACCCGACCATCGTCCACCTGGAGGAAGACGGGGTGTCGGAATCCGATCTCTGGATCCACGACGAACACGATTCGCTCAAGGCCGGATTGCTGGCGCGCCTTTCGGAGAACGAGAACAACGGCCGAGGCGAGTTTCCCAAGGCGTTCGGCGTGTTTTACTCCACCCAGCGCTCATCCCTGGAGGACGCCGTTCTGGAGCAGATCGAAAGCGCCCGCGACAAGCTCGGGGCTGGCGATCTTGACGCCTTGATCCGCGGCGACCACGTTTGGGAGATCAAGTGATCTGAACGTTGTATCCGAGGTCTTCAGTCAAGCGCGCCGCCATCCACACGCTGGGATGCCGGTTGAATCAGTCCGAAAGCCTGCTGCTCAAAGACAAGCTGGAGGCCCGGGGGTACCGCATGGTGCCTTTTGGCGAACCGGCGGATCTGGGCATTATCAACACGTGCACGGTCACCAATCTGGCCGACGCGAAATGCCGTAACGCGATCCGTTCGTTCATCCGCCGCAATCCCAACGCCTTCACCGCCGTGGTGGGTTGTTACTCGCAGATGGGACACAAGGCGATCGCGGAGATTCCCGGAGTCGATTTGATCGTGGGGAACCAGGACAAGCTCAGCGTGCTGGATTACGTCGGTTTGGGCAAGAACGAGCGTCCGTTGATCGTGCGCGACCGTATCGACAAGTGCGATTTCTCCATTCACTTTGCCGGTGAGTTGCCCTTCAACAAGCGGGCGAATCTCAAGGTGCAGGACGGGTGCGATTTCATGTGCTCCTTCTGCATCATTCCCTTCGCCCGCGGGCGCGCCCGCGCGAGGAATTTCGACAACCTGCTGGAGGAAGCCCGCTCCCTGGCGGATCGCGGCGTGCGCGAGCTCGTGCTGACCGGAGTGAACATCGGAACG
>SLOW01000204.1 GCA_007132315.1 Opitutales bacterium | reverse complement strand
TCGCTCTCCCGGCTCGGAGGCCGGGGAGACGACACCGCACTGTTCTTATTCGGACCGGATGACGTGGTTCGCCGGTCTTTCGACGATCTCGACCGGACCGCCGGACGCATCGCCGCCGGTCTGCGGAATGCCGGCCTGGAACCCGAAACGCCCGTCGCGATGCTGGCGCCGCCGTCGGCCGCGTACATCGCCGTCGCCCTCGGAATCCTTCGCGCCGGGGGAACGGTGGTCCCGATCGACGCCCAGATGCCGGACAAGGCCCTCAAGCACGCGATCGACGATTGTCGTCCGGCCTATCTGTTCCTCGACGAACGCGGAGCCGGGCGCTTCGAAAAACTGCGTCCGAATACCCAACCGACCGTTCTCCGCCTGGACCGGGAAAACGCAGACGACGCCTGGAAGTCCCTGGAGGCCGACCACGCAGCCGACCCCGAAGAGCCCCGGCCGGAGCGGCGGGCGGTCATCTTTTACACCTCCGGAACCACCGGTCCGCCCAAGGGAGTTCCCCTGTCGTGCGGGAACATTGCCTACCAATTTAAGATCCTCGTGTCCAGCGGCCTGATTCAACCGGGCGACCGCCTCCTCCTCCCCCTGCCGCTGCACCACGTGTACCCTTTTGTCTGCGGAACGCTCGCCCCGCTGCACGTCGGCCTGCCAGTGGTCCTGCCCTCCGCTCTGACCGGCCCGCAACTGGTCCGCGCCATCCGCGAGAGCGAGGTCTCGGTGGTGATCGGCGTGCCGCGCCTGCACCGGGCCCTGGTGGACGGCATCCGGCGCAAGGCCGAACAGGGCGGTACGATCGGGCGTATCCTGTTCCGCACGGTTTTCGGTTTGAGTCGCCAGGCGCGCGAACGGTTCGGGTGGCGCTTGGGGCGCGTCCTGTTCGGCTCGCTGCACCGGCGCCTGGGCGGACGCGTTCGGCTGATGGCCTCCGGCGGGTCGCCGCTGGACCCGAACCTGGCCCGCCAGTTGGAGGCCTTCGGGTGGCAGGTGACGATCGGCTACGGCCTCACGGAGACCTCGCCTCTGCTGACACTTCTCCCGGCCGGAGATCCCCGGTTCGAAACGGTGGGCAAACCGGTCGAAGGCACGGAGATCCGGATCGATTTTTCCTCCCAGCCGGGCGAGGAGTCCGGGCGCAAGGCCGACGAAAAACACGAGAGCGGCGAAATCCTCGCCCGCGGGCCCGGTGTCTTCGCGGGCTACCACAACCTGCCCGACGAATCCGCCGAGGCGTTTTCGGACGACTGGTTCCGCACCAGCGATTTCGGCCGGTTGACGTCGGACGGGTACCTGTGCGTCGAGGGCCGCATCTCAACCATGCTGGTCCTCGAGGGCGGAGAAAACATCGCCCCGGAAACGCTGGAAGAGGTTTATGCCGACTGCGACGAAATCGAGGAAGCCGGCGTTATCCAGCGGGAAGGCAAACTGGTGGCTGTGCTGGTTCCCGGCGAAAACCTCCCCGCCGACGACGTGCGGTCGCAGGTTTCGAAAGCCCTCGACCGCGTTTCGCGGAACCTGCCTTCGTATCAACGCCTGTCCGCCTTCAAACTCAGCAACCGGTCCCTGCCGCGCACCCGTCTGGGCAAAATCAAGCGGCACGAACTGGCGGAGCGTTACGAACAGGAAAGCAAGGACGCCGACGAAGAGACCGCCCCCGGCCCCATCCCGGTCGATCAAATGTCGTCGGAGGACCAAAGCCTCCTCGACAACGACCGCGCCCGCCGATTTTGGGACTTTCTGGCCGAACGTTACGCCGATCGACGCCTCGAACCGGAAACCCGTCTCGACACGGACCTCGGCATCGATTCCATGGAATGGGTCGAACTCACCGGCACGGCGGAAGCCTCACTGGGCATCTCGCTCGACGAACAGGTCATCGAACAGGCACGCACCGTACACGATCTGCTGGAAGCGGCCGCCGCCTCCGGGGAACAAGCCGAAGAGGCCGACACCCGGCGCGCCATCAAGGAACCGGAGGAGGCGCTGAGCGCCGACGAAAAACGCTGGCTCGAACCCCGCACCCTCCGGCACGAAATTCCGGGGCGTTTCCTCTACGTCTTGCACGAACTGTACATGCGTACGCTGTTCCGCATCGAACTGCACGGACGGGAGAATCTCCCGGAGAAAGGTCCCTACGTACTCACCCCCAACCACACCAGCTTTCTGGACGGTCCGGCGCTGATCGCCGCGCTCGATTTCGCCACCATCCGCAACTTCTTCTGGGCCGGGCTGACCGATGCCCTCTTCAAGAACGCCTTCTGGCGAGCCCTGAGCCGCCTCGGACAGGTGGTGCCGATCGACCCCCGGCGTGGCCCCATCTCCAGTCTCTCCTTCGGTGCCGCCGTCCTCAAGCGGGGCCGTCCCCTCGTGTGGTTTCCTGAAGGACGCCGCACGCCCGGGGGGAAACTCGGCCCCTTTCGCCCCGGCTTGGGATTGATCCTCGAACACCACCCGGTCCCGGTGCTGCCCGTGTCGATCGAAGGCGCTTACGCGTCGCTGCCTCCCGGTCGCGCCCTCCCCCGCGCCGGCAAACTGGTCATCCGCATCGGACGCCCCCTCAAACCGGAAGAACTCGCAAAGAAGGGCGAAGGCGAATCCTCCCACGAGCGCATCATGAACGCCCTGCGCGACGAAGTCGCCCGGTTGCAGGCGGAAGGTCGATCCGACAAACCCGCCTGACCTCCCTCATTCCGTCCCGCCGTCACGATCAAGCACCCGTTCCAACTCCGTCTTGAGAGCGACGCCGCTCAACATGATCTCCCAAAAGCTCACGGCCAGGGATCCGAGCATGAGAAAAAGGGCTCCGGCAAATGCGATCTTTCCGCTTATAACAAACTCGAAATAGAGCAGGATGATGGCCAGGACACAAAAGAACAGACTGGCGATACCGAACGCCTGCATGGCCTTGATCAACGTCACACGCACCTGCAAATTGCGGATCTGTTTGAGCACGTTGGCGTTTTTCTGAACATCCGCCCGATTGACCAAACTGCGAACGATACTGGCAATCGCGAGAAACCGATTCGTGTAAGCCAAAAGCAACAGCGACACGGCGGGAAACAAGATCGCGGGCGTGGTCAGGGAAATTTCCATAACCTCCACCATCTTCCCGAATACACCCGGTTTCAAGCCAACAACCGGGCGCCCGGGACCAACACCCGTTTGCGAAGCGCTGACCCCAGACTTTCCGTGCTCAGTCTTCCGCGGTTCGAAAGTCCGCGTGAAAGGAAAACGCACGGCACGAAGCCCGGTCGTCCACCTGTCCGCCGGGCCTGCCACGCCCCCTTCTGACAAACGCCGCATGCCGCCGATACAAGACAACGGTGCATCGTGGATAACCGGGCGCTCTCTTTTATTATGCAAAAACGATCGAACGGCTAAACACCCCTTCTGCTCCGAACGTAGCGAATCGCGACCATCGCGCCGAGAATCAAAGTGGCCGCGAACGGGTACATCGCCGGTTCCGGAATGGGTGTGATTGGACCTCCTATCGGAACGCTGATTGTATCATACCCATCTCCCTCAAAATTAAAATACAGCCTAAACACATCGGTGCGGCTAAAATCAAAAAACGCCTGCGGATTGAAATTACCCGGGTTGGCGTCAATCACTGAACCGAAATCGAAGTCGAATACCCCCGTGTCACCGCTGGCGATTCCGGGAGCCCCTTCCGGCCAATCCGCAACGACGCCGAGAATCCTCACCGGATAACCCGGGGGAACCAAAGGAAGCGTTATGGTGAATACCTGGGGGTGAGTCTCCGATTGCAGCGTTACCGGATAGACATCGAAATAGGTCGTAGCGATCGAAAAGCCGTCAATCGTTGCCGGCGGAAAACCAACTCCACCAGACAAGTTATTGATGACCAAACGCAAATACATCTCCTTCGAGTCGAAAAGAAACGCACCGCTTGCAGCCGCACCGGTTCCATGGCTCGAAACCACATGGAAACCGGCGGACGACGTGGGCATCGAAAACTGCCCCTGCGCCGTCGAAAAGAAGAACCCTGCAACGAAAAGCAGGATCGAAAACAAGTTTTTCACGAGACCTCCTTTGATTACGCCACCTAATTCCTCGAACAATATACCATTAGCAATTTAAATCTTCCATCGGTGCCGGCACTCGTTATCAGATCGGGAAAACCCTGATTCCACGCCCGGGACATCAGACCAATCCACCCTGTTCGCGACACAACAAGAATGCGGTACGCCCATTCCTACCAAGTCGCGACTACCGCGGCCACGTGTCCGTATCTCTCCACATGGATCAAAACAACGGGTTTCGTTCCTTGAGGCCTTGGCCGGCGCCATGTCCGGAAACGCTCGCACGTTTGGGTGATACGGTCCCATTGGACCTGAGTACCGAGTGTTATCGTTCAGTCGATCAACACCAGAAGCACCGCGATAAAGATCAGCGCCCCGGAAATCAACCGGCGGGTCATCACAGCCGCGCCGGCGGTACGTTCCACGTTGCCGAAGTAGGCTCCGATCGCTATCACCAGCACGATGCTGATGATGCCGCGCAGGCTGTAAACGACATTGACCGCCGTCGCGCTTCCGTAAACGCTGAGCGCATAGGCGATGCTCAGCGCTTGCAGCGAAAGCAGCACGGCTCCAGGGGCCAACCAACGCCAGGCGGCCTGGGAAAGGGTGTGCAAGGGATCCGCAAAAAAACGGTATGTATCCAAAGGAGAACACCGCTACCATGGCGAACACCAGCGGGACGAACCGCGGAAACCCCACTCGGCGCCATACCGTTGCACGAGGACGTCACACACCGCGAGGCTGAAGGCGCTGAGCAGCGCGAAGGCAATGGAGACGAGCAGGCGGTTCCGGTCTGCCGGACGTCCCACCCGCAATAGCCAGACCGACCAGAAAGCCAGCATCGCCGCAATCCACCAGGAAATCTGTACCGGCTCCGGCAGCAGAATAACGGATATCGCGGCAACAAAGATCACTTTGCTCCCCATCAACGGCGTCGCGACCGAGACGTCGCCCTTGCGCAGCGCCAGAATCGTGAACGTCTGACCGAGAAAAAAGAAGACCCCGGTGATCGCCGGAACGTGCCAGGTCACTTCCCACAGGTCCCCTTCCGCCCAGAACAATATGGGAAGAAACAGAAGCCCCGTGGTGACGTTGGCGACGAATCCCGTACGCAACACCCCGGCGCCCTCCTCCATCGCCCGTTTGAGAAAGAGCGCACTCAACGCGTACCCCAATGCCGAGCCCAGCGGGAAGAGCAAAAACCACGAATTCATTCAGGCCAGAATCAGGCAGATTATGCCCATAATGGCAACCCCGACCGCCACCGCCTGCCTCCGGGTCAGACGCTCGCAAAGCACCGCGAACGCCAACAGACTCGTCGCCAGAGGCGACAGCGCGCCCGCCACCGAAACAATCGAGATGTAGCCGTCCGCCACGGCCACGGCGAACGCGATGAAGGCCAACCCCTGACACACCCCGACGGAGACGATCAAGCGCCACACCCTCTTTCCGCGGTCGTTGCGGTTGCCGTTGCGAAAGCGAAGGAACATAATCGGCGGAATCGAGCCGATCAACGTCATCAACACCGGCCAAAGCGGCCCCCCGGTCGATGCCAACCCGAGAAACACAAACGAAAATCCGAAACAAGTCCCCGCTAACACGCCATCGGCGATTCCGGCCATCTGCCGCTTATGCGTCCGAACGGCATCCGCATCCGTCGACGATTCACCAGGCTTCCGACCCCCGTTTCGGCGAATGACCAGACTCAACGCAAAAACGATGCTCAGCACCCCAGCCACCGCCAAAACGGACGGCCGTTCTCCCAGCGCGATTCCCGCCGCCAAAGGGACGAGCGCCGAAAAGGCCCCCATCACCGTCTCCACCCAGCCCATGGCCCCATGGTCAAGCCATGGTAATAACGTACTATTCCGAATGCTACTCGGTTAAGGTCGGAGCGGACGCTCTTATTCGCGTTAGTCCCTTGTTTCTGAAATCTTGCGCGTTTCGCACAAGATTTTCCAAAAGGTGTTCCCTTCGTAGCGCGCCGCTTCAGCCAGCGCCCATCCGGCTCCTTCGCGCTCACCGAACTGCGCTGGCTGAAGCGGCGCGCTACGATTTGGTACCG
>SLOW01000087.1 GCA_007132315.1 Opitutales bacterium | reverse complement strand
TGGCCCCGGCCATTTCCACCACTGCCAGCACCCCGCGGTCCGGCAACCCGCACGCCTCCCGAACCGCCGGCGGCACGTGCGAGAGAGGCACCCGGCCGTAAGCGGTCGCCACCGGCAAAAAGCGCGGCCCGCACACCGAAACCGTACGGCACTCGCCTCCCGCCGCACCGACCAGGATCTCCACAAACCCGTCGCCCCCATCCGTCAGCGGCAACGCATCCACCTCGACCCCCGGCGCGACGGACGCCAACGCTTCGGTCGCAACCGCACACACCTCGCCCGCGCTCAAGGCGTCCTTGAATTTATCGAATGCCAACAGTACCCGCATCATGTCTCCATTGCCCCATCCCACGTCCGACCTGATCCAAACAACACAATTCGCCGGCGGCGATTCCGATTTTTACCGGCGCCAAACCAACCGCAACACCGGCTCGCCCCGCCCGTGGCTGGATACGTGTACTCGTCGCTGCGACGCCGGCGAAGGTGTCGCGCGCAATAAACCCGGTGGCACCCGAAAACCCGAAGATACTTTTTGCACCGGAGGCGCGGAGCACACGAAGAAAATCTCCGTGCCTTGGCGCCTTTGTGAGATCATGCTTTTTTTCGAACACCAATCGACACCGATTCGTTCATCCGAGCACGATCCCCATCGGTGGTTGACGATCGTTTCAAGGTTTCTCGTTTTGGATTCCGTCACCCTTGCCTTCGCGCTCTTGCTCCGCGTCCTTCGTGGTGACGCTCGTTCCAGTCATCGGCGGAAGCCGCCGACACTACGCAAATTCCGGCAACCCGTCTTACCTGAGTGCCATTCCCTCTTCGCGGAGAACAGCATTCCGCCCTCTTGAAATAGGTTACAATCCGCTTGGCGGGCTACACCAGCCAGCGAATCCATTGCTTCGAAGTTCCTACAGCGCCGATTCTCCGGCTGAAGCACGAAGCTCCCCTGATGCCAATGTTCTCCGTTTTGGCCGCGCCGTTCACGAGGGGCGTATGCCGGCCCTGCGCCGCCGGCCGAGAATCACCGTAACGATCACCGCCAGGCCTCCGAGAAGGCCCCAGGTCCCCGGCTCGGGAATTACGCTGACGATCTGATCGCGGTATTGCGACAGATCGGCCGACAGTGTCGTACTTTGCTCCTCCGAAGCCATCGGCGGAAATCCCGGCGTGTAACTGAATATGGAAGTTCCATTGGGCTGGTCTTCATCCACTCGGCTGACTGCGTGCATCATCCCGGTCAGCTCCCAGATCCCGTTGTTCTCGTAAACCACCGCTCCTCCCGAATCGCCCACCGCGGCGGCTTGCGCCCGGCCCTCCTCGTCGAAGAAGTGCGTACGAAACGACAGCACATCGCCTTCGCCGGCATTGGCGGTGGTAAATTTCTCGATGGTGTTCTCACCCCAACCTTTCGTCCGGCCACTCGCCCATTTGTAGCCTTCGGTTTCGCCTTCGGAGTCCTCTTCCCAGTCGCTGTTCCAGCGGGTCACGTCCTCTTCGCTGTTGCGGCCGACCCCGATCATCACCACTGCCGAATCGAGATCGGGCGCCGACTCTCTGATGGTCAGGCTCGGCAGCCCGGGATCCGAAGCCAAACGGAACAGGATAATGTCGGTATCGGTCCCGTCCGGATTGGTCAAACGATGGGTGCTGCCGGAAACCGCGGAAAAGGTTGCATTGTCGAACAGGATATCGCCCTCGCCCACATGGGCCGCGGTCATCACCCACCGCGATTCGAGGTAAACCGCACTCCCGCCGCCAAGGCCGCAACCGCACAACACTTCACGCATTTCAACATCATAACAGTCCCCCTTTGGCACGCCATCGAAACCGGCCCGGCGACAAATCAACACACAAAGTCGTATAAAACTCGATACACATCCTACCAGCGCGACCGGACAAAAACGAGTTGAAGAAAATGTAAAATCAATCTCCAATCGTAACCGCTTCCCACCCGGCCGGGAAACCCAAGACGTTGTCGCTTGTGTCATTACGTGTGCACACCGGCTCGACGTGACACGGATCGAGGTTCGGGAGAGATTGACCCGAGGCGTGTATTCGTCGATTCAGAACAGGCATGGACCGAACAAAGACCGGGCTCCGCCGGCTAACGACAGTCTCCTTCCTCGCAGCGGCGCTGCTTCCCTCTCCGGCGGCCGCCCTGGAGATCCACGACTACCAGCCCGAACGGCACGACCGCTTCGAAGCGGGAACCTTTCCTGCCACTCCCGTTGCCAACAACGACTCCTGGGCCGTTGACTTCGATTTCTCCGGAGTAGGATGGAGCGCGGACGATCCCCGAAAAGGCTTCGCTCTCGTCTCTCCAAGCCATTTCGTGGGTGCCCGGCATTTTCGTCCCGCGCTCGACTCCGAAATCGCCTTCATGAGCCAGGACGGGGAACTCCGGAGTTACACCTATGTCCGGTTCCACACCATCAAGAACGACGACGGGGAGAACACGGACCTGTTTATCGGCGAACTGTCGGAGGACATTCCGGCTTCCCACAACATCGCCTATTATACCGTGCTCGATAAGCCGGAATCCGAACTGACCGGAAGCGAGCTTATCGTTTACGGCCGGGGCAACGACTAACCGCGCCTCGGGCGCGGCGTCATCAACGATTTCGGCGACTCGTTCAGTTCGACGCCCTTCACCGAAGGCCCGCTCAACGACACCCGCCATTACACCTTCAACTACCGCGAAAACTCAGCCGCTCGGGACGACGCCTATTTCGAGCTCGGCGACTCCGGCAGTCCCTCGTTTATCGTTCACGAAGGCGAACTCACGGTCTCGGGCATTCACTCGTCGGTGCAGGACGACAGCATTCTCGTCCAAGACCGCTTCACCTCCTACGACTCCTTTATCCTCCACTACCGGGATCAAATCGACGACCACCTCGCCGCCACCGGCCACCAACTGAGCCTGGCGCCCCGCGAGGAACCGGAGCAGGACGACGACGGGGAAACGCCGGGCGTGTTGACCATCACCGGCATCGAAATCGAATCCGGATCGGTCACCCTGACCATTGACAACCCTTCCGCCGCCACGTTCGACGTCCAACGCAACAGCAATCTGGGTACAGACGACTGGGAGACCGTTGCCAGCGGCCAGGGAGGAGAAACTTGGTCCGGCCCCCTGCCGGAAGGAGGCTCCGTCTCCTTCTGGCGCCTGATACGCTGAACAAAACCCGCCCCGTTGGAGCCGGCAGAAATCAGGTGTTACGTGGAGGGACCAAAACACCCGCTGTCGGCGTCATGCCGCAGACACGGTCGAAGCATTCGCCGAAGGGCTGGAGGATGTCGTTGGCGAGACAGCCCCGATGGACGGTGAAGGCGCCCACCCGTCCTACCCTGGCAATATCTTTTCGCTCACGCAGGAAATCGATCCGGTCCTTCATCGGGGCGATCAGCGGCGACACGACCACGGCAAGAGTCACCCCCGGTCGGAGCGAGGCTCCTTATCTCCCGAATCCTCAACCGGAATCGATTCCTTTGCGATCCTCTTGATCAATCCGCTGAAAATCAACGCGTGGATCGGGTAGAGTCCGTACCAGTAGATCCAGCCCGGCAACCCCTTGGGAGCGAAAAAGGCGGTTTGGGAGAGAATCGTTTGTCCGTCGTCTTCCAAATTCGCCTTAAATTGAAGCCAGGCCTTCCCGGGAACCTTCATCTCCGCGCGCAGGCGAAGCATTTTGCCCGGTTCCGCCGCTTCCACCCTCCAGAAATCGAGCGCGTCGCCGACCCGGAGATCACTGGGGTCGCGACGGCCGCGCCGCAATCCGACGCCACCGATGAGGCGGTCGAGGAAACCACGACAACGCCAGGCCCAGTTCCAGAAAAGCCAGCCGCGACGGCCGCCCAGGGCAGTAAAGACGCGATATACGTCCTCGGGTGCGGCGGAAACCTGGCGTTGACGGTGTTCCAGAATCATGCCCTCCCGGGTAGCTAATATAACGGGTTGCAGCAGGCTGCTAGTCGCACTCAACGCGTCGCTCCAGGAGGTTTCAATATCGCTGGCCTCCAGCTTCTCCAGGGCGCGCTCGACGGCGGAGCGGTAGCCGACAGGTCGAATTCCGGGGAAGAGTTCGCGCGCAAGGAGATCGTGCACGATGTTTTCATTGCGAAGGCCTTCCACCAGGGGGCGGGCGATCGCGGCGGGGATCGGCGTAACCACGTTGATCCAATAGGAGGACAGCCTCGGCGTCAGCACCGGCACGGGGACCATCCATCGCCTCAGGCCGCGAACGCTTCCGTAGGTGAGCATCATTTCCCCGTAGGTCACCACCTCTTTGCCGCCGATTTCTATGATCCGTCCGTCGCTTTCCGGAACTTCCAGCGCCGCCGTCAGGTACTGGAGGACTTCGCGCACGCCGATGGGCTGGGTCCGCGTGAAGACCCAGCGCGGGCAGACCATGACCGGCAGGCGTTCGGTCAGGTATCGTATCATTTCAAAGGATACACTTCCCGAACCCACGATTACGCCGGCCCGAAACTCGGTGACGGACACGCCGGTTTCACGCAGTGAATCCCCGGTCTGCTGCCGTGAACGCAGATGCTCGGAAAGACCGGGGCTGTTTTCAGCGAGCCCGCCCAGATAAATCACCCGCCGGACACCGGCCGCACGGGCGGCCTTTCCGAAGTTCTCCGCCGCTTCGAGATCCTTGCGGTGAAACCCCGCTCCGCTTCCCAGACTGTGGATCAAGTAGTAAGCGGTGTGGACGCCGCGCATGGGCGATTCAAGGCATTCCGCAACCAGCACGTCGCCTTTTGCCAACTCCACGCTGTTGCTCCAGGAGCGTCCCCACAGGCGGTCCGGATCGCGCGCCAGGCAGCGCACCCGGTACCCCGACTGCAAGAGACGCGGCACCAGCCGGCCGCCGATATACCCGGTGGCTCCGGTGACCAAAATCAGACCGGTGCTGCCTCGCTTCACTGACACAAGGCAAACCATCGCCCAACCCGAGTCTCTTGTCAAAGCACGCACGTCCCGCCAAGCCCCCCTTCGCAGTGCGCCGCTTCAACCAGAGCAACATCCATCACTTTTCGTGCCTTCCAATGCGATGGATCTTCCCTTTCGAGCCCATGGCGGCAATTCCTGAAACAGCTCCGGGTCCACCGGTGGGATCCTGGGGGGGCGATTGAAGAAGGAAGGTCCAGTATCTTATGGCAACGCGCCCGGATGCCGGTAGTAGAACACCCCATGGCGACACCGGGGGATCGGGCGTATAGTCTGTATTTGAGAAAATCCGTTATGAAAGACCTGAAACGCACAGAAGCTATTATTGTCCGCCAAGAGAATCGAGCCGCCACAACGTCGCCCGGCAAAACCGCGAGCAACAGTGGATGCGTTCGCATCATTGTAGCCGACGATCACGCCCATATCCGCAAGCTGATGGAATTTATTTTCAATAGTGTTTCCGGATACACTGTCCGCTTCGCCAAAGACGGCGAAGACGCGTGGACGACTCTCTGTGCCGAGCCCTTTGATCTGCTTATTACCGACATCGATATGCCACGGCTCGACGGCATTCAACTGGTGCGCAGGATGCGGCAGCACTCCTTTCAACAGCCCGTGATTTTTATTTCCGGAAGCCTTCCGGACGATGCGTCCGGACTGTTTCAATCGCTGACACCTTGTGACGGTTTGGAGAAACCGTTTTCGTTCGCGGAGATGCTGACGATTGCGGCGGCAATCAGCCATTGCAAAGCACCAAACGGAACCAACCGCCGTTCCCGCAACGGAACCAACGGCAGCATCCAGAATGGAACCAACGGGAGTTCCCACAATGGAACCAACGGCAGCTCTTCCCAAATCTGACGCGTCTATTCACTTGAAACAGGGCTTGGCCAAACATCGCTTCTGAAAGAAGCAACACCATGATACTTACCTTAGCAATAATCCTAATCGTTTTTTGGGCTCTCGGCCTGATAACCAGCACTACAATGGGCGGGCTGGTTCACATTCTGATCGTCCTCGCTCTAATTCTGATCGTCCTTTCCCTCGTAACGGGGAGAAAAGCCGTCTGAAAGGAACACTATGATGACTCGAATG
Source organism: Opitutales bacterium (assembly GCA_007132315.1). Lineage (GTDB taxonomy): Bacteria > Verrucomicrobiota > Verrucomicrobiia > Opitutales > T3Sed10-336 > SLOW01. Next base: position 67 of record SLOW01000087.1, on the reverse strand, counting down.
CTATCACTTGCTTTGCTCGCCGGAGGCGTGGTACTGATCATTTTTGGGATCAGCGCCGCCGATTCCT
>SLOW01000093.1 GCA_007132315.1 Opitutales bacterium | reverse complement strand
GAGCCCGCGCTCGTCACGGCGGGAGACGACGCCGCTCTGGTCGCGGAATTTCTCCAGCCCGGTCGCAGCTCGTATTCCGCGGAAGATGTCGTCAAGCGTCTCATGACCGGCATCCGACAACCCGCCGAACCCGCAGACATCCTCCAATACCAGACGAATTAGAAAACGATGATTATTCGACCCAAAGTTCGCGGGTTTGTGTGCGTCACGGCCCATCCTGTCGGCTGTGCCGCCCATGTTCAGGAGCAGATTGATTACGTCCGCGGCAAGGAACGCCTGGAGGGCGGGCCGCGCAATGTGCTCGTGATCGGATCCTCCACCGGCTACGGCCTTTCGTCACGGATCACCGCCGCATTCGGCGCCGGCACCAATACGCTGGGAGTCTATTTCGAACGTCCGCCGGCCGAAGGAAAACCCGCCACCGCCGGCTGGTACAATATGGCGGCCTTCGACCGATTCGCGCAGAACGAAGGGCTCTACACCCGCAACGTCAATGGCGACGCCTTTTCCAGGGAGGTGAAAAAAGAAGTTATTGACCTGATATCGAAAGATCTCGGATCGGTCGATCTGGTCATCTACAGCCTGGCTTCACCGCGCCGGACTCATCCCGACACCGGACACATCCACAGATCCGTCATCAAACCGATCGGCCGGTCTTTCACGGACAAGACCGTCGATGTGGACAAAGGCCTCGTCCAAGAGGTGACACTGGAACCCGCCAGCCGGGAAGAGATCGACGACACCATCGCCGTCATGGGCGGCGAGGATTGGGAGTTGTGGATGCGGGCGCTCGCCGACGCCGGCCTGCTCGCCCGGAACGCCGCCACCCTCGCCTACTCCTACATCGGCCCCGAAGTCACCTGGCCGATCTACCACAAAGGCACCATCGGCGGTGCAAAGACCGATCTCCTGCATCGTGCGCGGCGGATCGAGGACCTCCTGAAACCCCTGAACGGCCTCGCCCACGTTTCGATCAACAAGGCGGTCGTGACCCAGGCCAGCTCGGCCATTCCCGTGGTCCCGCTGTACATCGCAATCCTTTTCAAAGTGATGAAGGAAAAGGGCATTCACGAAGGCTGCATCGAGCAAGCGCACCGCCTGTTCGCCGACCGTCTGTATCAGGGCGGTGGGCTCGAATGCGATGAAGAGGGACGCATACGTCTGGACGAACTCGAAATGCGGGCCGATGTACAGGATGAAGTGGCACGAATCTGGAAGGACATCACCACCGAGAACCTGAGCGAACTTTCCGACATCGAAGGCTACCGCAACGCGTTTCTGAGACTTTTCGGATTCGGGTTGAAGGGAATCGACTACGAACGTGAAACCGATCTGCTGGTGTCGTCCCAGCATTTTGAGGCCAGCACTTCGTAGCGCGTTTTTATCGCCTTGCCCGCGGTATGCGGCCAAAGATGACAGCACGGAAAGCTTCAACCGTTCGGCATCCTGTCCCCAAACCATCTCTCAGGTGACGAACGCCGGGAAGTATCCGTGGCGAATTCGGCGAATGGATGTCGGCCTACTTCTGGCCGTAGTAGGCGCCGGGGCCGTGTTTGCGGAGGAAGTGTTTGCCGAGGAGTGCGGCGGGGAGGGGTGAGACGTCCGGATTGATCTGACGGGCTTGCAGGGCCATCTGGGCGACGACCTCCAGTGCCTGGGCGGTCTCAACGGCTTTGGCGCCCGACGGTCCCCAGGTGAACGGGCCGTGGTTGCGCACCAGGACGGCGGGGATTTCCAGCGGATCGAGGCTCCGGAAGCGTTCGACGATGACGTTGCCGGTTTCCCACTCGTACTCGCCCTGGATTTCTTCGACGGTCATGTCGCGGGTGACGGGTACCGGGCCGTGGAAGTAATCGGCGTGGGTCGTTCCCATGGCGGGAATCTCCCGGGCCGCCTGAGCGAACGACACCGCGTAACGGGAATGGGTGTGCACGACCGAACGAATGCCCTGGAACGCCTGGAAGAGGCGGCGGTGGGTGGGCGTGTCGGACGAGGGCCGCAGCTCTCCTTCCACTACCCGACCCTCCAGGTCGAGCACCACGATATCGGACGCCTTGAGATCCGGATACGCCACACCGCTGGGTTTGATGGCGAAAACGCCGGCGTCCGGATCGCATACACTGACGTTCCCGAAGGTCAGGTCCACCAGCCCGGTCTCCGGCAGAAGGCGGTTGGCTTCGCTGCATTCCTCTTTCAGTGACTTGTGGTGACTCATAACGGATCAGGTGTGTCCGAGCCCGCGGGCGAGGTGATGGTAGAGGTCGTTCCAGCGCAATTCCTTCTTGAATTCGCGCAGGCGGGTCTCCTCATCGATCAACAGAAATTCGATTCCGGTCAACTCGCTGAAGTCCTCGAGATGCTGCGCCGTCAATGCCCGGGTGTAACCGGTGTGATGGGCGCCTCCGGCCAGAATCCAGGCGGCGGTGGCGGTGGCGAAGTTTGGGTGTGTTTTCCACACCGCCCGCGCCACAGGAAGTTTCGGCAGAGGGGCGTCGGGCTCGACCGCTTCGACGGTGTTCACGATCAAACGGAAGCGATTGCCGAGATCGACCAGGCTGGCGTTGAGCGCCTGGCCGGGCGGCGAATCGAACACCAGGCGCACCGGATCTTCCTTGCCGCCGATGCCGAGCGGATGGATTTCGAGCGACGGCCGGCCGGCCGCGATGCTGGGACAGATCTCCAGCATGTGGGAACCCAGGACCTTCTGGTCGCTGGCAGCGAGGTGGTAGGTGTAGTCCTCCATGAAGGACACGCCCTCGGGAAGGCCGTCGGCCATGACCTTCATGGCGCGAAGCAACGCACAGGTCTTCCAGTCACCCTCGGCGCCGAAGCCGTATCCGTCGGCCATCAGCCGCTGCACCGCCAGGCCCGGCAGTTGTTTGAGCCCGTGCAGGTCTTCGAAGGTGGTCGTGAAACCCTTGAAATTCCCCTCCTTCAGAAACGCCCGCAGTCCGAGCTCGATTCGGGCGCCGTCGCGCAGCGATTCGTGGCGATCGCCACCTTTGCGCAGCGCCTTCGCCACGTCGTAGCTGTCTTCGTACTCGTTGACCAGGGCGTCCACGTCGGCGTCGGAAACCGCCTGGACGCGGGCGACGAGATCCCCCACGCCGTATCCGTTGACGGAGAATCCGAACCGGATCTCCGCGCCGACTTTGTCGCCGTCGGTGACCGCCACGTTGCGCATGTTGTCGCCGAACCGGCAATACTTCGCGCCCTGCCAGTCGCTCCAGGCGGCGGCGGCGCGCATCCAGGCGGCCAGACCGGCCAGGACCGACTCGTCCTCCCAGTGCCCGGCGACCACCTTGCGTTCGTGACGCATGCGGGTATTGATGAAACCGAACTCGCGGTCGCCGTGGGCGGCCTGGTTCAGGTTCATGAAATCCATGTCGATCTCACCCCAGGGAAGATCCCGGTTGAATTGGGTGTGGAGGTGAACGAGCGGCTTGGCCAATCGGCCGAGGGCGCCAATCCACATCTTGGCCGGCGAGAAGGTGTGCATCCAGGCGATCAAGCCGCCGCAGGCGGCGTCGGTGTTCGCTTCGACGGCGACATCCCGCATGGCTTCGGCCGTGGTGGCGACGGTTTTGAAAACGAGCTTGAAGGGCAGTTGTCCGGAATGGTTCAAGCCTTCGACAATGGTCCTGGAGTTGTCGGCGACCTGGCGCAGAGCTTCGTCACCGTAGAGGTGCTGGCTGCCGGTGACGAACCAGATTTCGATATTGGGAGATGCGACTTTCATACTCGGCATGGTATTGGGTTGGAGGACTATCCGTGGAGGAAATCCCGAATTGGAGCAACCAGAGAAAACAGCCAGACCGGGGTGCGTCGAGGAGCCACACCCTGCCCGGCGGCCGGGGCGAGCAGACCGCTTTGCTCAGCCACGACCGGATTCTTTGATCGCCAGCAGATCTTTCATAACGGAACCGAGGTCCGGCTGGCTCACTCCGCCAAAGGCGTCGTGCAACTTGTGATACAAGGGGTAGAGCTTGTCGTAAACCGCGCTCGCTCGCGAGTCCGGCTTGTAGGAAATGTCTTTTATGCCCCCCATCGCCTTCTGGGCGGCCGGGAAATTGGGGTGCCCGCCGCTGTCGGCCCCGGCGACGACGGCCGCCCCGATGGCGGCCCCGAGCGCGCAGGCCTGGTCGGACTTGGCCACACGCATTTCGCGGCCGGTGACGTCGGCATAAATCTGCATCAACAGCGGATTCTTCTCGGCGATGCCACCGGCGCAGACGATCTGTTCGACCGGATCGCCGTACTCCTCGATCCGCTCCAGAATGGTGCGGGCTCCGAAGGCGGTGGCCTCGATCAGGGCCCGGTAGATCTCGGACCGCCGGGTTCGCAGCGTCTGCCCGAGCAGCAGGCCCGTGAGGAGCGGATCCACCAGGATGGTGCGGTTCCCGTTGTTCCAGTCGAGTGCCAGCAGGCCGCTCGCACCGGGCTCGAGCTCCGCCGCTTCCCGGGTGAGTTTTTCGTGGAGCGAAGCGTCGCCTTCGCACACGCCTTCGACCCACCATTTAAAAATGTCCCCCACGGCGGACTGCCCGGCCTCGATCCCGTAATAGCCGGGAAGGATCGCGCCCTTGACGATTCCGCAGATCCCCGGGATGTCGGCCACGTCGCGATCCGCCGGAACCACGGTGGTGTCGCAGGTCGAGGTGCCGATCACTTTCACCAGCACCCCCTCGTCCACCATGCAGGCGATGGCGCCGTAGTGGACGTCGAACTCCCCCATGGCAATGGGAATGCCGGCGGTCAAGCCGAGCTTTTCCGCCCATTCCGGGCAGAGGGCGCCGGCCGGGACGGAAGCGTCGTAGGCACGGTCGTACAGGCGGTCCCGCAAGTCGGCGAGTTTCGGGTCGAGCATTCCGAGAAAATCCTTATCGGGCAACCCGTTCCAATCCTCGGCGTAAAACGCTTTGTGACCAGCCGCGCAAACGCCCCGTTTGACGTCCTCGGGCCGTTTCACCCCCGCCAGAGCGCCCGGCAGCCAGTCGGCCAGCTCGACCCAGGAATGGGCGGCGTCGAAAACGTCGGGGGCGACGCGCAGGCAGTGCCAGATCTTGCTCCAGAACCACTCCGAAGAGTACGTGTTGCCGCACTTGGCCACGTACCGGGGCCGATGCTCACGGGCGAGTTCGGTGATCCGGGACGCTTCGTCGTGGCTGGTGTGGTCCTTCCACAACCAGCATTGGGCGGCAAGGCTGTCTCGAAATTCGGGTTTGAGGGCGAGGGGGTGGTTTGCGGAATCCACCGGGATCGGACTCGAGCCGGTCGTGTCCACGCCGATCCCGATCACCTGATCGGGCGAAAAGGAAGCGTCCTTTTTTTTCGCCGCCTCGATCGCACCGCGCGTCGCTTTTTCGAGGCAGTGCAGGTAGTCGCCCGGATGCTGACGGGCCAGATGGGCGTCGGAAGCGTCCACCAGAACCCCCTGTTCCCCACTGGGATAATCCATCACGCAGGAAGCGAGTTCCTCGCCGTTTTCACAGCGCACCAAAAGAGCGCGCGCGGAATTTGTTCCGTAATCCAACCCGAGAGTAAATGCCATGATAGCATCTTGCACCGCATTTGATTCTGGAAAAGCGAGCGATAATGTGACAGTAATACCCTCATGCCTCGACCCAGCATGGCTGATATCGCCCGCGCGGAAAAGGTTTCGAAGAACACGGTTTCGCTCGCTCTGCGCAACGATCCGAGGATATCGGAAGGAACCCGCCGCCGTGTCGAAAAGGCGGCCGAGCGCCTCGGATACCGGCGCAACGCGGTGATCGGGGAGTTAATGGCCCACGTTCGCAAGATCCGAACGTCGGGGTTCCAGGCCACCCTCGCCCTGGTGAACGCCAACCAGGACCGGAACGCGCTCACCCGCCATCCCACAGTCCCCTCCTACGTCGAAGGCGCGCGGAGGCGGGCGGATGAATTGGGGTACAGCCTGGACCCCTTCTGGATGCATGATCCGGAAGTTCCCGGCAAGAGCCTGGTCCGCATTCTGCGCGCCCGCGGCATCCGCGGCGTGCTCATCGTCGGTCTGATGAACCAGAACCGTTTGCCGGAGCATTTCCTTCCAGTGGTGAACGCCTTTCCCTGTGTGGTCGCCGGGGTACGCACGCGGGACCCGGCCCTG
>SLOW01000333.1 GCA_007132315.1 Opitutales bacterium | reverse complement strand
CATCCACTTCGAGTAAAGCGAAAGCGACGACGAAGATCACCGACGGACTCAATCAGGTCCTCGCCGACACCTACGCGCTGATGGCGTTGACGCACCATGCGCACTGGAACGTTGAAGGCGAGGGTTTCTTCGCGCTGCATGCGGCGTTCGAAGAACAGTACAACGACCTGTTTCAGGCGTCCGACGAACTGGCCGAGCGCGTGCGGGCGCTTGGGGCCTATGCGGTAGGCGGCCTGAAGGCGTTCGCCAAGCTGGCCGACATGGACGAGCTCGAGGCGCCCCTGCCGCAGAACGATTACGTGGCGGCCCTCATCGAGGCTCACGAAAAAACCGTGCGCGACACCCGCACGGTCAAGGACGCCGCGGGCGAAGCGGGCGACACCGAAACCGAAGACATGCTGATAGCCCGCCTGCAAACGCACGAAAAGACCCTTTGGATGCTCAAGAGCTACCTCAAGGGCGGCGGAAAGAGCTGACGGGGATCCGACGGCTTGCGGACTTGGCGTTGCGAGGAGACCGCCTTGCGGGCATTTTGGAAGTCTGTCGGCGAAGTCCGACAGACTCCCGGGCGCGAACAGCATTCTTGCGTCCCGGGACGGAACCTGTTCTGTTGGCGACGTGTTTCGTGCGGGACCGGACCCGGAAGGTCGGTTCGCGTTGGAGCTGATTACTGGAAATTATGAGCGTAAAGAAAGTTGCCATTCTCACCGCGGGCGGTCTGGCGCCCTGTTTGTCCTCGGCGATCGGGGGGCTGATTCAGCGGTACTCGGAAACCGCGCCGGATGTGGAAATTCTCTGCTACCGCGACGGCTACAAAGGGTTGTTGCTGGGCGACAGCATCGAAGTCACGCCGGAGATTCGCCGGCGGGCGGGACTGCTCCACCGCTACGGCGGCAGCCCGATCGGCAACAGCCGGGTCAAGCTGACCAATACCAAGGACTGTGTGAAACGCGGTCTGATCAAAGAGGGCGAGGATCCCCTCAAGGTCGCGGCCGAGCGCCTGGTCGCGGACAAAGTTGATGTGCTGCACACCATCGGCGGCGACGATACCAACACGACGGCCGCCGACCTGGCGGCCTTTCTGGCCGACCAAAAGTACCAGCTTGGCGTGGTCGGGCTGCCCAAGACGGTGGACAACGACGTGTATCCAATCGCCCAATCGCTCGGCGCGTACACCGCGGCCGAACAGGGCGCGCGGTTTTTTGAAAACGTGGTGCACGAGCACGGCGCCAACCCGCGGAAGCTTATCGTGCACGAAGTCATGGGCCGTCACTGCGGGTGGTTGACCGCCGCCACCGCTCGGGAATACCGCAGTCTGCTGACGGGCAAAGCGTTCCTGCCGGACCTCGATCTCGCCCGCGAGCGATTCGACGTGCACGCCGTGTTTCTCCCGGAGATGAAACTCGATCTCCGCGCCGAAGCGGAACGGCTCCGCGGGCTCATGGACAAGCACAATTGCGTCAATATCTTCATTGGCGAAGGCGCGGGTGCCGACAGTATCGTGGCCGAGATGGAGGCCGCCGGCGAGGACGTGCCGCGCGACGCGTTCGGCCACGTGAAACTCGACGCCGTCAACCCGGGCGCGTGGTTCGGCAAGCAGTTCGCGGAGATGCTCGAGGCCGAGAAGACGCTGGTGCAGAAAAGCGGTTATTTCGCCCGCTCCGCCCCGGCCAACCGTGAGGACCTGCGGCTCATCCAGGCCTGCGTGGACACCGCGGTCGATTGTGTGCTCCAGGGGGAGCGCGGGGTGGTCGGCCACGACGAGGATCGTGGCGGCATTCTCCGCGCCATCGAGTTTGATCGTATCAAGGGCGGAAAGCCGTTCGACACCGGGAGCGACTGGTTCAAGCGCATGCTCAAAGAACTCGGGCAGCCGTTGGCATGAGGAGGGCGGATTGAGCGACGCGTCATTACTCGAGACCTTTCCGAACCCGAAGCCGGAAAGGGATTATGTTATCGAGCACACCTTTCCCGAATTCACTTCGGTGTGTCCGAAAACGGGACAACCGGATTTCGCCACGGTGGTGATCAGCTACGTGGCGGAAGAGGCCTGCCTGGAGCTGAAGGGCTTGAAACTGTATCTGAACGGCTACCGCAACGAAGGGGTGTTCTACGAAAAGGTGACCAACCTGATTCTGGACGATCTCGTAGCGGCCGCCCGCCCGCGCTGGATGCGGGTGGTCACCCGCTGGGGGCCACGTGGCGGGTTCACGTCCGAGATCAAGGCCGAAAACGGCGAGGCCCCGGCCGGGGTACCTGGCAACGCGGGCCTCTAGCCTGAATTATTTACCGGATTGAGCAAGAAACAGCTTAAGGTTTAGTGGTCAAAAGCCCGGATTGAAAGAGTAGCGCGGATTACGGGGATTGGGGCGAGGAAAGAAGGTCTTCTGTAGGTCGGTCCGTGAGGACCGGGAAAGCCGAGTCGGTGAGGCGGTCGTTGCATGACGCGCGTTCCCACCCCCCGCCCTCACGGGCGGGCCTACGCTGGGAGTCAAGCAAGTCGGTGTGTGAGGGCCGTGCTCCGGCATTGCCGTGCCTCCGGTCAGGCGGGGACCGGGGAGGCGAATCGGAAACCGATGCGCGGAAAGCCGCCCGGAGTCAGGGTCCCGTTCTTTCGGGCGGCGTTGAGGACGGCGTTCGCGATGCCATCCACGGTACGGGGAATAAGCCGGACCGGATGGGTGTGGGCGGGATATCCCCGGCCGGGCGAGACCGTCGCTTCGATACGCTTCTCCAGCCATCGGCGCAGGCGGTAGCAGGCCAGGTAATGGCGGCGCTCCAGCCGGCGGCGAAGGCGACAGAAAAGGTTCAGCACGTCTTCGGCGCCCTCCCGCTGGATGAGGGCGAACTTGAGCTCGAGCAGTTCGTCCACCAGGTCGGAGTCTTGCGGGATCGCTTCCAGCAAGAGCTCGTCGAGGATCACGTGACCGCTTTGATCGTCTTGATGTTCGTCGAGCAGGAAGTCTATCCCGCCACCGGGTGGAAGCAGTTGTGGTTGCCGGTTGTTGTCTGACGTTTCCATGGAAGGATTCGAAAGAATGAATTGAGATCAGAAGCTTGATACTGTGTCTCAATTACAATACGGAATCCGAGGTTTGGCAACCGCGACGGGGATTTTTCTTGTTTTTTTGTCCTCTGCGATCAACCGGCCGATTGGAGGTCGTAACCGTCCTTGCGGTCGAGAATCTGCCAGCCGGCGCGGCTGATTTCCTCGCGGAGGGCGTCGGCGCGGGCGAAATCGCGTGACTTCTTGGCTTGCCAGCGTTCGTCGGCCAGGGCACGGATTTCTTCGGGGGCTTCGCGGGCGTCCGATTCCCCGGCCGCGTGCGGATTCAGGCCCAAAGCGTCGAGCAGGACCGCGAAATCCAGCGCGAGCCGCTCCTTTTCCGGCGGGTCGCCGCGGATATTCTCCGGGCGATCGCCCAGCTCGCTCAGTGCGCGAAACAATTCTCCCAGCGCGGCCGGGGTGTTGAGATCGTCGAGAAGGCGATTCCAGACGCTGTTGAACGGAGCGGCGGCGGGAGGGCCGTGACGCAGGAGGCGGTCTCGATCATAGAAGGCTCCGCGGTCAAGGCCGGAGGCGGCCATGAGGACGTCCGCTTTCCGGCGAAGACGCTTCAGGGCGCTTTCGGCGGCGTGCAGCGATTCCAGGGTGAAGTTCAGTTGCTGGCGATAGTGGGCCGAGGTGAGGGCGTAACGCAGCGCCATGGGCGAGTGACCCTTGGCCTGAATTTCCTCCAGGGTGTACAGGTTACCCAGGCTCTTGCTCATTTTTCTGCCGTCCACCATCAGGTGGGCGCAGTGAAACCAGTGCCGCGCGAAGGGCTGACCGGTGCCGGCCTCGCTTTGGGCGATTTCATTTTCGTGGTGGGGGAACGCGAGGTCGATTCCGCCGCCGTGGACATCGAAGGTTTCTCCCAGGTAAGCCATGCTCATGGCGCTGCACTCGAGGTGCCAGCCGGGCCGGCCGCGTCCCCAGGGGCTCTCCCAGTACACGTCGCCGTCCTCCTCCTTGCGGGCTTTCCACAGGGCGAAATCGGCGCCGGAATCGCGTTCGTACTCGTCGGCGTCGATGGGCTCGCCGTCTTCGCGTTCCCGACCCGTGGTGATTTCGCGTTCCTTCAGGCGGGAGAGTTTGCCGTACGGTTCGAATGATGAAACCCGGAAATACACCGATCCGCTGTCGGCCGCGTAGGCGTGGCCGCGTTCGATCAGGCGCCGGATCAGCTCGATCTGCCGATCGATGTGTTCGGTGGCCGCGGGTTCGGCCGCCGGCGGAAGCATGTTGAGGGCTTCGGCGTCCCGGTGGAAACGTTCGGTCCAGCCGCGGGTGAACTCCCGCAGGGGTTCGTTCCGGGCGCGCGATTCGCGGATGGTCTTATCGTCCACATCGGTGAGGTTGCGCACGTGTTTGACCGGCAACCCCGACATTTCCACGGTGCGGCGGAAGACGTCCTGGAGAAGGAAGGTGCGCAGGTTGCCGATGTGGGCCGGGCCGTACACGGTGGGACCGCAGCAGTAGAATCGGAGCGTCTCGCCGTCGAGGGGACGGATTTCCTGTTGCGACCGCGTCAATGAATCGTAGAGCGAGAGTGGCATACTTCGGCGAACGTTGCGTGGGCGGGCGGCGCCGGCCCGGCTGTTTCTTGATTTCCTTGTATCGGAAAAAGATTAGAATCTCCGGCCAATGAATGAAGAATTCAAGCTGGAACTGTCCATTCGGCCGCGACGGTTGCGTTCGTCGGTTTCGCGCCGGGCGCTCGTCGCGGAGACGCGCCTTGCGCCGTCCGATCTGATCTCGCCTCTGTTCGTTGTCGATGGCGACGGCGATCCGGAGCCGGTGGAGGCGATGCCCGGTGTGGTCCGCTTTCCGGTCCGCCGGCTTGTGACGGAATGCCGCGAGCTGTTCGAACTGGGAATCCCGGCGGTCGCCTTGTTTCCCTGCCTCGAAGCGAGTCAAAAGGACGCCACCGGAAGCGGAGCCCTCGATGGAAACACGCTGGTGCTGCGGGCGGTGCGGGCGATCAAGCGTGACGTTCCCGGGTTGACCGTCATCACGGACATCGCCCTGGATCCGTACACGACCCACGGCCACGACGGTCTGCTGAACGGCGACGGCACCGACGTTGATAACGACGCCACCGTCGCCGTGTTGACGCGCATGGCGGTGCTGCACGCCGAGACCGGCGTGGACTGGGTGGCGCCGTCGGACATGATGGACGGTCGCGTCGGCACCATCCGCGCCGCGCTCGACACCGCGGGAGCGACAGACACGGGGATCCTGGCGTATTCCGCGAAATTCGCTTCGGCGTTTTACGGGCCGTTCCGCGAGGCGGTGGGCAGCGCGACCGGACGCGACCGTCCGGTGCTGGACAAACGCACGTATCAGCTCGAACCCGGCAACCGGCGGGAAGCCTTGCGGGAGGTGTGGCTGGACGAAAGCGAGGGCGCCGATGTCGTCATGGTCAAGCCGGCCGGACCCTATCTCGATATCATTCGGGACGTCCGCGAGCAGTCCGGCTTGCCGGTGGCGGCTTACCAGGTATCCGGCGAATACGCACAGATCCACGCCGCCGCCGAACGCGGGTGGCTCGACCTGCGGGCGTGCCGGGATGAATCTCTGCTCGCCATCAAGCGGGCGGGGGCCGACATGATTCTAACCTATTTCGCCCGCGCGGTGGCGGAACGGCGTTGAGGTTGGATGGCGACGTTCCCGCACTGTCTCGGGGTGTGTGTCGCATGGGCAATTGGTGCGGGCAAGATGCCCGCGATCCCAGAGGGTGTCGAGGTGACACAGGCATTCCCGCCTGCGGATCTTTGAAGAAAAACCAGGAATTTGAGGTTAAAGGAGCCTCAATATAGGCGGTGTCGTGAGTCTCTTCGCGTCTATTCCACACCCTTGTTATGATATTACCTCCATTAGCAGCTTGTCGGCCTAAGGCTACCACCTAAGCCCGACAAGCTGCTAATGGAAACCGCGGACGACTATTTCTTCCGGATGCGGGATTTAACCGCTTCTTCGTCGTCCTCGAGATCGTCGAGGTCATCGTCGCCTTCGAGATCATCGAGGTCCTCCTCTTCCTCCTCGTCGTCGTCGAGCTCCTCCATGTCTTCGCTCTCCTCGTCATCGCCGTCCCAGCGGAGCGATTCGTCCTTCTGAAGCTCCTGTTCCTCTTTTTCGTCGATTTCCGGAAGATCGTCGCTCACTTCGACATCGATATCCTCGTCCTTGGCTTCCGGTGCCACTTCCTCTTCCTCGGCTTCGTATCCGGCCGGCACGTACTCCAGGATGTTCACAATCTCGTTGAAAATGTGCACGGCGCTGCCTTCGATGAAGCTGTTGTTCTGGTCTTCGCGAATTTCCTCCTCGATTTCGTCCATGGTCAGCTTCTGCTCGAAATCGATGGTGTCGTTGAGCAGCTTCACCCGCAACTTGGTGATGTGGTCGATGAAGTCGGCATAGGGACCGGTTTCCTCGTCGATGAGGTTGGGCATGGCGAAGAGCTGGTCCTCGGTGTCCAGCAGCGTGTCATTGCTGCGCGCCAGGCGAACCCTGCCCTTGCCGAGATCTTTTTCGATACGGAAGGCGAAGAAAGCCGATTCGAGGAGGTTGCTGTCGAACCCGTCATCGTTGAGCGGTTCGATCAGGTCGATGATGTAGCCGAGTTGTCTGGGGTCGATGATGCTCAAACCGTCGATATCCCAATGAACCTCGTCGCTGATTTCATCCACCCACCAGTTGAGGTCTTCTCCGAGCCTGACGATGCACCACGTAAGTTGCTTTTTTGCCTTTGCCATAGAAAAATATGTGCCGAACCATGCGAGGGTTTCCAATATTGACCGGTCCTTACTCTCTAGCAGGAAAAAACCTGCTCCGGCGGGCAAGTCAACCTGCGAAATAATGATTTTCTGAGGAAAATCCGGATATTTCCGCTGGCTCCTTTCTCTCCGATCCTCCACCTTGGCGATAGAGCCTTCCGGCACACAGGGTCAAACCCTTTGGCGTCGAAAAAAATAGGTCGAATGCGAGATACGGGCACAAAGGCTTTCCGGTTATGGAGTTCTGGTACGAAAAATTAATCAGACCGTACGTTTTCCGGCGGGATCCGGAAGAGGCTCATCACCAGGCGGTGCGGGCTCTCCGTTTGCTGGCGAAGTGTTCGCCGCTGTGCCGGCTGATGGCACGCTGGAGCCGTCCGGACGGGCGGACGCGTCCGATCGAGCTGTTTGGCCTCCGGTTCCCGAACGCCGTGGGGCTGGCGGCGGGATTCGACAAGGACGCGGTGTGCTGGCCCGCTGCCCGGGCGCTGGGGTTCGGGCACGTCGAGATCGGTACCGTCACCGGCCAGCGTCAGCCGGGAAACCCCAAGCCGCGCGTGTTCCGCTATCCGGAGGAGGAGGCCGTGATCAACCGGATGGGGTTCAACAACGACGGCGCGGAGCGGGTGGCGCGCCGCCTGGCCCGCAAGCGCCGGGATCCCCGCATGCCCCTCGGGGTGAATATTGGCAAGTCCCGGGTGGTTTCGGTGGAGGACGCGGCCGAGGATTATCTGTTTTCGTTTAACGCCCTGGCCGATCACGCCGATTACATCGCGGTCAATGTGAGCAGTCCGAACACCCCGGATCTGCGCCGCTTGCAGGAGGTTTCCTATCTGACCGGTCTGCTGCGGGTGCTGCGCGACGCGAACGCGCGCCGTGTACGGGAGCAAGGCAAGGTCCGCGTGCCGATTCTGGTCAAGATCGCTCCGGATCTGACGTTCCCCCAGATTGACGCTGTTCTGGAGACGGTGTCCGACTTGAGGCTGGACGGTATCATCGCCACCAACACCACGTTGCAGCGTCCCGGGCGTTTCGCGTCGGTCGGCGAATGCGGCGGGTTGAGCGGCAGGCCGTTGCGGCGTCGATCCACCGAGATCGTCCGTTATGTGTACCTGCGGACCGAGGGCAGACTGCCGATCATCGGGGTAGGCGGCATTCACGATGTCGAATCGGCGGGCGAGAAAATGGACGCCGGCGCGTCCCTCATTCAGATTTACACCGGCATGATTTTTCGCGGACCGTTCTTCGCCCGCGACCTCGCCCAGGCCCTGGCCCCGCGACACCGGTCGGACTGGGTGTAGTCCGCCTGCGGCTGTGCCTTGTCCGGGCGGAGAGGGAGGGATTGACTCGCGTTGCTCGGGGCTTCGCCCCAAACCTTCGGTTTGCCGTTCCGCTTCGCTCCACAAACCCTCTGCTCGGGTTCGACTCGCCTCCCTCTTGCCGCCCCGCCTGCGGCTGTGCCTTGTCCGGGCGGAGAGGGAGGGATTCGAACCCTCGGTACCTTGCGGTACACAGCATTTCCAATGCTGCACAATCGGCCACTCTGTCACCTCTCCGAGTGCTAAAAAGGCAACTGTTTCCCTTTCGTTTGCAGTGGTCAACGAGAAAAATCGCTATGCCGGCGTCGTCGCGGAAGGGGCCGCCGCGGGTTTTTCGGAAATTCCGGATCTTGGATTCATCGGTTCCGGGCGGGTTCTCATGCGAGCCTAATTGGTCCTGTGAATGCGCTCCGGAGGGTTTCGCAAAAAACCTCCTTGCGTGCTCGGAACGGGCCGGTAGTTTGACCTTTTGGGGCTAATCCAATTTCAGGCTAACACCATGTCGGTAAAGAAAGAAGAGCTGGCTTACGACACGAAGATCGAAGGCGATATAGTGGTCACCCGCGCGGATGCGGCGATCAACTGGATCCGTTCGCACTCCATGTGGCCGATGCCGATGGGTCTCGCCTGTTGTGCGATCGAGCTGATGGCGACGGCGAGTTCCCGATTCGACATTTCCCGTTTCGGCGCCGAGGTGATGCGCTTTTCGCCGCGGCAGTCGGACGTCATGATCGTGGCCGGCACGGTGACCTACAAGATGGCGCCGGCGCTGCGCCGGATTTACGACCAGATGCCCCATCCGCGCTGGGTGATCGCCATGGGAGCCTGCGCCTCCACCGGCGGAATGTACCGGTCCTACGCGGTGCTCCAGGGTGTGGATAGGATCGTTCCGGTCGATGTTTACGTCAGCGGCTGCCCGCCGCGTCCCGAAGCCTTGCTGGACGGGTTGCTCAAACTGCAAACGAAAGTCGGGCGGGAACGTTCGCTCAAACAGTTGTGGTCGGAGGAGGAGGCTCCCCGAATCACCGCGGCCAACGCCTGACTGGAGCGAGATCGTCATGAGTGAAGACCTGGTCGCCCGTCTGCGCGAACGCTTTTCCGATATCGAATCCCGGGAGTCTCTCGACTGGCCGGCGCTGAATTGTCCGGCCGGCCGGTGGCTGGAACTGGCCGCCGCATTGCGGGACGAATACGGGTTCGATTTTCTCACCGACGTCACCGGCGTGGATTGGAACGACGCCGAACCCCGTTTCACCGCGGTTTACCATCTGTTGTCGTCCGAGAAACACGTGTACCTGCGGGTGGCGGTCGATTGTCCGGACGACGCCGAGCCGGAGGTTGCCAGCGTGTCCCATTTGTGGCCGACGGCCAACTGGCACGAGCGCGAGACTTACGACATGCTCGGTATCCGCTTTTTGGATCATCCGGACCTGCGCCGCATTCTGATGTGGGACGATTACCCGTACCATCCCCTGCGCAAGGAGTTCCCGCTGGCCGGCATCGAGACGGAGCTCCCCGACAGTGAAGTGGCGGCCGAGACCGGGGCCAAGGTCGCCGGCGCCCCGATGATGGGCGGTCCATTCGTCGCCCCGGAACAGGGGGCGATGAGCGAACGCGAACCGAGGGCCAAGGATCAGACCTGGACCGAGAAAAATCCGAAACCGAAGACCTGATTTGACCATGGCGAAACAAGCCACCGAAGTTTCCTACGGCGACGTTCTCAGCCGCCTGGCGCGGGGAGAGCGGGAGTTGGAGGCCGAGAGCATGACTCTGAGTATGGGTCCGTCGCACCCGAGCACACACGGCGTGTTGCGACTCGACCTCGACCTCGACGGCGAGGTCGTGACCCGGTGCGAGCCGATTGTCGGGTACCTGCATCGCGGCGATGAAAAGATCGCCGAAAACATGACCTACAATCAGTTCGTCCCCTACACCGACCGGCTCGACTACCTCGCTCCGCTGGCCAACAACGCCGCCTATGCCATCGCGGTGGAAAAATTGGCCAAGCTCGACGTGCCCCCGCGGTGCCAGGCCATTCGCGTGCTGGTTTCCGAGATGTCGAGAATCTCCGCGCACCTGATGGGGGTCGGGGCGTACGCGCTCGATATCGGAGCGATGACGGTGTTCCTGTACACCTTCACCGAGCGCGAAAAACTCTACACGCTCTTCGAACAGCTGACCGGCGCGCGCTTCACCACGAGTTACACCCGCATCGGCGGCGTGGCTCGGGATTTGCCGGAGGGTTGGTTGGCGAAAGTGGACGGGTTTTGCGACCAGTTCCTGCCGATCCTGGACGAGTGCGACGCACTGCTGACCCGGAACCGGATCTTCCTGGACCGCACCGAGGGCGTCGCCCCGATTTCCCGCGAGGACGCCATCGCCTACGGGTTGACCGGTCCCAATCTGCGGGGCAGCGGGGTCGCCATGGACCTGCGCAAGGATGTTCCGTACAGCGGTTACGAGCAATACGAGTTCGATGTTCCGGTCGGATCCCGAGGCGATTGTTACGACCGCTACTTGGTGCGCCTGGAGGAGATGCGGCAGAGCGTCCGGATCGTCCGCCAGGTCGTCAAGTCGATGCCCGACGGGCCGTGGTACGCCGAGGATGCCAAGAAGATTTTCGCGCCGCCGAAGGAAAAGATCATGACCAGCATGGAGGAGTTGATTCAGAACTTCATGCTCGTCACCCAGGGCCCGCAGATGCCGGCCGGGGAGGTTTACTTCGAGGCCGAGAATCCGAAGGGGGCGCTCGGGTTTTACATCGTTTCCAAGGGCGGCGGGGTGCCTTATCGCTTGAAGATCCGTTCGCCGTCTTTTTGTAATTTGAGCATTCTGCCGAAGGTCGCCGTCGGGTGCATGATTTCCGACGTCGTTTCGCTGCTCGGCAGCCTCGATTTCGTGATGGGTGAGTGTGACCGCTGACAGAATGAGCCAGACCATGAATTTGAAAGAGGAGACGCTTCGCCGTATCGACGAAGTCATACCGCGCTATCCGCAGAAGCGGAGCGCGGCGCTGCCGCTTCTGCACCTGGTTCAGGAAGACCAGGGCTACATCTCCCCCGAGGCGATGGAGTGGATCGCGGCGAAGCTCGACCTGGAGCCCATCAACATCTGGGAGCTGGTCACCTTCTACCCGATGCTCCGGGACAAGCCCGTGGGCAAGAAGGTGGTGCGCGTGTGCCGCACCCTGTCGTGCGCCCTGCAGGGGTCGTACAAGACGTGCAGCGCGTTGCGCGAGGCGTTGAACTGTGAGAACGGTGACACCTCGCCGGACGGCGAGGTCACGGTCGAGTTCGCGGAGTGCCTGGCCTCCTGTCACACGGGACCTGTGGTGATGGTCAACGACGACCTGTACGAGCATGTGGACGAGAAACGGGCGCGCGAAATCGCCGGCGAACTGGACTCCGGCAAGGGGAGCGGAGCCGCCGGGTAATCTTTACGGGAAACCTATCCATGGCCGCGAACGAACGACGTATCATTCTCAAGAATATCGACCAGCCCGGGTACGGCAACGACATCGACACCTACCTGAAGCACGGCGGTTACGAGATGCTCAAGAAAGCCCTCGGCAGCCGACCGGAGGATCTGCGGGAAGAGGTCAAGAAATCGGGCGTGCGCGGCCGCGGCGGCGCCGGGTTTCCGGCCGGGATGAAGTGGAGTTTTCTCGACTTCAAATCGGGCAAACCGATCTACCTCGTCTGCAACGCCGACGAATCCGAGCCCGGCACCTTCAAGGACCGGCAGATCATTCACAAGGACCCGCATCAGCTCCTGGAGGGCATGCTCATCAGCGCCTACGCCATCAAGGCGGAACTGGCCTTCATCTACATCCGGGGCGAATTCCCCGAAGGCGCCCGCATCGTGGAGCGGGCGATCGAGGAGGCGCGGCAGAAGAATTTTCTCGGTAAGGGTATTCTGGGTACGGCGTTTTCCTGTGAGATCCGCGTCCACCGGGGCGCCGGCGCCTACATTTGCGGGGAGGAGACGGGGCTCATCGAGTCGATCGAGGGGAAAAGGCCTTATCCCCGCATCAAACCGCCGTACTTTCCCGCCGCCCTCGGGCTTTACATGTGTCCGACCATCGTCAACAACGTCGAGACGCTGTGCAACGTGAAGCACATCGTCGAGATGGGGGGCGAAGAGTACGCGAAAATCGGACGCCACGGCAACACCGGCACCCGTATCTGGTGTGTCAGCGGCCACGTGCGGAAACCCGGCTATTACGAATTCGAAGGCGGCGCGATCACGCTTGGAGAACTGATCTACGACGTTTGCGGGGGGCTGCAACCCGGCCGCAGTCTCAAGGCGGTCATCCCCGGCGGTTCCTCGATGAAAATCCTGCGCGCCGACGAACGTTTCAAGGGCAAGGACCGCGACGGCAACGCCTACGATCTCGGACTCGAGGATCTCATTCTCGATTTCGACGGTATCGCCGTTTCCGGTTCCCTGTCGGGTTCCGGCGGGGTGATGGTGCTCGACGACACCACCGACATGGTGGAGGCCCTGGCCAATGTCAGCAGCTTCTACGCCCACGAGAGCTGCGGTCAGTGCACCCCCTGCCGCGAGGGATCGCTGTGGCTGAAGAAGATCCTGGAGCGCATGAGCCGCGGCCAGGCCCGCCTGGAGGACGTGGATTTGCTGAAATCGGTGGCCGACCAGATTCCCGGGCGCACCATCTGCGCGTTCGGCGAGGCGGCCGCCTGGCCGGTGCAGAGTTACGTGGCCAAGTTCCGCGAGGAATTCATCGCCAAGGCCGAAGAGCAGGCGGCGGGACGCAAGCCGCAAGAAACCGGGGAACGGGTGGCGCTGGTTTGAAGCGGTCCCGCGAACGACGATTGAGAGGAATGACGGTCCAACCATGAGCGACGAAAAGAACGACGAACTGGTCACGGTCTATGTGGACGACCGGGCGGTACAGGTGCCGCCCGGGACCAACATGATCGAAGCCGCCGCCCGGGCCGGTGTGGAGGTGCCGCACTACTGCTACCACCCGAAACTGAGCGTGGTAGGCAACTGCCGGATGTGCATGGTCGAATTGGGCATGCCGGAAAAGGATCGCGCCACAGGGCAGCCTGTTCTGGACGACGCGGGCAACCAGAAAACCATGTGGCTGCCGAAACCGGCCATCGCCTGCGCCACGAAGGCCATGCCGGGCCTGCGCATCCGCACGGATTCCGATCTGGCCCGATCCTGCCAGCAGGGCGTGATGGAATTTCTCCTGGTAAACCATCCCCTGGATTGCCCGATCTGCGACCAGGCCGGCGAGTGCCGCCTGCAGGAGTTCGCCACCGATTACGGGCGCGGGTACAGTCGCTTCGTGGAGGAGAAGAACGTCAAACCCAAGCGCACCGTCCTGGGCCCGCGCGTGGTTCTCGACGACGAGCGCTGCATCCTCTGTTCGCGCTGCATCCGGTTCTGTCAGGAGGTCGCGGACGACGACGTGCTCGGATTCATCGACCGGGGGAGTTACACCACCTTGACCTGCTACCCGGGCAAACGCCTGGAAAACAATTATTCCCTGAACACGGTGGATATCTGTCCGGTGGGCGCGCTCACGAGCACTGACTTTCGTTTCAAGATGCGTGTCTGGTTCCTCAGGGAGACGCACAGCATCTGCACAGAGAGCAGTGTCGGCGCCAACACCCTGGTCGGCGCCCGCGAGGGAAAGATTTACCGCATCACCCCGCGCCGCAACGATGCGGTCAACGACACCTGGATGGCGGACAGCGGACGCGAGCTCTACAAACAAGTCGAGGCCGAAAACCGGCTGGCGCTGCCGTCGATCGAGGGGCAAATCGCCGAAGACCCGGCCCGCGCGGTCCGCGCCGCGGCGGATCTGCTCAAGGGGCGCGATAAGACGGCCTTCGTCGGCTCCGGGCGCTGCGCGGTGGAGGAGCAGTACCTGTTCCGCAAACTGGCCGAGCAGAGCGGGGCGGTGCGGGTGGATCTGGTGAGCCGGATCGCCGAAGGCGACGGGCTGCTGATTTCCTCGGACCGCAACCCCAACGTGCGCGGCGCGCTGGTTACCGGCCTGATCGACGCATTGCCCTTGTCCGAGCTCGCCGGCCTGGCCGCGGCCATCGACCGGCGCGAAGTCGATACGGTTGTCGCCTACAACGAGGATTTGACCGAGGCCGGAATCACCGCGGACCAGCTGGCCAAGGTGAGCGTGGTTTATCTCGGCACCCACGCCAATGCCACCAGCGCCCGGGCCCGCGTGGTGTTGCCGACGCTGACCGTGTTCGAGAAGAACGGTTCGTTCATCAACCAACAGTTTCGCCTGCAAAAATTCCTGCAGGCCGTTCCCGGTCCGGCCGGCGCTCCCGGCGACCTCCGGACCCTGGCGGCGTTGCTCGACGCGCTGGGCGCCCCGGCGCCCGCCGGACTCGACGACGTGTGGTCCGACATGAGCGCTTCGATCGAGCCTTTATCCGGTCTGCGTTTCATGAAGATTCCGTCCGAAGGCCTCCTCCTCGACGTTCCCTCCAGTCTGCGGGCGCTCCCGTACGCCGAGGGCGAAACCTTGCATCACCGGCCCGCCGAGAGCGGGGTCGCCATCGCCTGAAGGCGGACGCCACACGATTCACGATTCCACAGCCATGGACTTCACCAGCTTTCTCATCATCGTCGCCCAGGGGTTGGCGGTCATCGTGGTCCTCATGAGCCTGTGCTCCTATGTGGTGCTGGCCGAACGCAAGGTATCGGCCTGGATCCAGGGGCGGGTCGGGCCGAACCGCACCACGCTTCCTGTGGTCGGGGCCATTCCGGTGATCGGACCGATGCTCACGCGCCTCGGGGTGTTCCAGCCGGCCGCCGACGGGTTGAAGTTTTTGTTCAAGGAGGATGTGACTCCCGGCCACGTCAACCGGCCGTATTACATGCTCGCGCCCGCGCTGGCGCTGGTGCCGGCGTTGTTGACCGTGGCGGTGGTGCCGTTCGGTCAGTACGTGACCGAAACCGGTGAGGTGATCACCCTGGTTCTGGCCGATGTCGATATCGGAATCCTGTTTGTCCTTGCCGTGTCCTCGCTCGGAGTGTATGGAATCGTTCTGGCCGGCTGGGCGTCCAATTCCAAGTACCCCTTTCTCGGCGGCGTTCGCGCCTCGGCGCAGATGATTTCATACGAACTGGCCATGGGGCTCTCGCTGCTACCGGTTTTTATGTGGGCAAACGCGCCCGGCTCCGACGCGGCGCTCAACCTGGGGGCGGTCGTACACACCCAGCAGGGATTGTGGTTCGCGATCTGGCAGCCGCTTTCCGCTTTTATCTTTCTGGTCGCACTGTTCGCCGAGACCAACCGGTTGCCCTTTGATATGTCGGAGGCGGAGACCGAACTGGTCGGCGGTTTCCACACCGAGTACAGCAGTTTCAAGTTCGGCCTCTTTTTTGTCGCCGAATACGCGCACATCATCATCGGGTCGGCGGTGTTCGTGGTCCTTTTCCTCGGCGGCTGGCACCCGCTGCCCGGTCTGCCGTTGCACGTGGAGGGGCTGCTCGGGGCGCTGCTTTCGATCGGCATCTTCCTGGCGAAGGTTTTTGTGCTGGTGTTTGTGTTCATCTGGGTCCGCTGGACGCTGCCGCGCTTCCGCTACGACCAAGTCATGCACATCGGTTGGAAGATCCTCCTTCCGCTCGCCGTGGCCAATCTCGTCTTTTACGCGCTGCTCATTGCGCTGATTGATTCAATCGGATAATTTCGCAATTCCATGGCCATTGTCGTCCAAAGAAAGCCGCTCACCTGGTTGGAGAAAACCTACCTGCCGCAGATCCTCGGCGGGATGAAGATCACGCTGAAAAATATGTTCCGGCCGAAGGTGACCCTGGAGTACCCGGAGGAACGGCCCGTTATCCCCGACAATTACCGCGGCGTCCCGACGCTGGTAAAGGATCCCAACGGGCGCGAGAAATGCGTGTCCTGTCAGCTCTGTGAATTCGTCTGCCCCCCCAAGGCGATCCGCATCTGGCCCGGCGAAATTCCGGAGGATGCAGAAACCGCACACGTGGAAAAAGCCCCGGAGGAATTCGAGATCGACATGCTCCGCTGCATTTACTGCGGCCTTTGCCAGGAGGTTTGCCCCGAGGAGGCCATCTTCCTGCAAGACATATTCTCGGTCACCGGCTACACCCGCGACGAGTTCAAGTACCGCAAAGAAAAACTCTACGAGCTCGGCGGCACGCTCCCCGACAAACACTTCAAGTGGGACAAGAAAAAAGAAGCCGCCGCCCGCGGCAACGCCCATTGATCTCCGACCCGCGCTGTTGACAACGGCGGCGGTGGAATCCCGAAAACGACGGCCATTCAATTGGCGTCGTTCCGAAGCCGCTTGCGGCGGGTTCGCGGCCCGGGAGCCCGCGTTCGCGATCGGGCCTGTCCCGGGGCGGGATTTTTCTCCCCGTGCGATCGTTCGCGCTAAACTTCCGCCGGGTTAGTGAAGAAAAACCAAATGTTTTTCGCCATGTACAGCCGAATCAAAGCCTTCCTGATTCTCGCCGCCGCGATTGTCGCGCTGGGATCCCTGAGCGCCTGCCAGACAACCAACAATCCCTCCGCCGAAACGGTCGCCACGATCATCAACCAGACCTCCTACACGCTCGAACTCCAGCGCCAGGGGGAGTTCGTCGGCACCCTGGCGACCGGGGCGTACAACCTGCGGGGACCTTCCTCGCGGGACGCGACGCGCTCGGTCACGCTGGTCGTCCTGGCGGACGACGGCGACGGCGAGTACGTCGGCTCGACCTACCGCTCCTTTCGGGAGGGCACCTTCATCGTCAGGGAGGTGACCGACAACATTCTGAATCGTCCCCGGAGCTGATCCCGGGTCGGCGGGGGCGTTCGGCGGAGAAAGGCGTGTCCGCGGGCTTGACCTCGGCAGCGCCGGGCGGTATCAACATGGCCCAATCATGGCTGACAAAGAAGCGTTTCCCGATCTACCCAAAATTCAGTACGAAGGTCCCAAGTCGAAGAATCCTCTGGCTTTTCGTCATTACAATCCGGAGGAGGAAGTCGAAGGCCGCAAGATGCGCGACCACTTGCGTTTCTCGGTGGTGTACTGGCATACTTTTCGGGGCGCGTTGGCCGATCCGTTCGGTGTGGGCACCGCCGTGCGGCCTTGGGACGACGGCAGTGATTCTGTCGAAAACGCCCGCCGCCGCGCGCGCGCCGCATTCGAGTTCATGGAAAAGCTGGGCGCGCCCTACTATGCGTTCCACGACCGGGACGTCGCGCCCGAGGGCGCGAATCTCAAGGAGACCAACAGCAACCTCGACGCCGTCGCCGAAACGCTCAAGGAGGAACAGGAGCGCACCGGCATCCGGCTGCTCTGGGGTACGGCCTGCCTGTTCATCCACCCGCGTTTCGTCCACGGGGCGGCCACCAGCTGTCAGGCGGACGTCTTCGCCTACGCCGCCGCGCAGGTGAAAAAGGCGATGGAGGTCACGCATTACCTCGGCGGCGAAGGATACACCTTCTGGGGCGGCCGGGAAGGCTACGGCACGTTGTTGAACACCGACCTGAAACGGGAACTCGACCATCTGGGCCGGTTCCTGCGTATGGCGGTGGATTACAAGCGGAAGCTGGGTTTCAAGGGGCAGTTTTACATCGAACCCAAACCCAAGGAGCCGACCAAGCACCAGTACGATTCCGATGCCGCCGCCTGTTTGAATTTCCTGCGCGAGCAGGATCTGCTGGGCGATTTCAAGCTCAACATCGAAACCAACCACGCCACGCTCGCCGGCCACACCATGGAGCACGAACTGGAAGTGGCCCTGGCGGCCGACGCCCTGGGGTCGATTGACGCCAACATGGGCGACCAGTTGCTCGGATGGGACACCGACCAGTTCCCCACCGACGTGTACCAGACGACCCAAGTCATGTTGCGGGTGCTGCGCATGGGCGGTTTTTCGACGGGCGGTCTCAATTTCGACGCCAAGGTTCGCCGCGAAAGCTTCGAGCCGATGGATCTCGCCTACGCGCACATCGCCGGTATGGACGCCTTCGCGCGCGGGCTCAAGGTGGCTGCGGCGCTCCGGGCGGACGGACGCCTCCGCGAATTTGTCGAGGAGCGGTACGCGAGCTGGGACAGCGGCATCGGGGCGCAGATCGAACGCGGCGAAGCCGATTTCGAATCGCTCGAGCGCCACATGCTCGAACAGGGCGACGCGGCGCCGCGTCGCAGCGGCCGCCAGGAATACCTGGAAAACATCATCAACCAGTTTATCTAGGAGTTCGCCGACAGACTCCTTGAAGGAATGCTACTCGGTTAGGCCCAAAGTAGCACACGCTTCCAGCGTGTTGACTCAGGCTGGAAGCCTAACCCGACTTCATCGATCCAGCGCCTTAGCCGCCATTCCTCCTAGAAGCGTAGCTCGTGGTGATCGCGCAGCCAGGCCTGAAGGCTGTCGGCCAGCGTTTCGGCCTGCCCTCGCGCCGCGCCGGGTAGTTCCGCCAACGGCTGCCGGATCAAGGCAGTAGCCGAGGCGCGCCGGGCGGCGGGCAGCCCCTGGAGCCAGTCCTGCCGGACGGGGAATCCTTCGTCGCGCGCGTAGAGGTAGAGTGCCTTGAGGAAGACGAGGGCGGGCGGCCCGCCCGCCTCCCACGCGCTGAAGGCGGTTTCCACGTCCCGAAAGAGCCGCGGGGCCGCTTCCTCCGGACAGGGGTTGCGGGAAACGAGGCGGGCGAAACGGGAGGTGTAATCGAGGGTTTCATAAGCGCGGCCGATGCCCGGAAACCGGCGGCTGACGGTGTCTTCTTTGACGAACCAGGTCCGCCCTTCGTTGCGCGTTTCCAGAACGGCTTCGATCCGGTCGAACAGGTCGGGCGTCACTGTGGCGCCGGCAGTCCGGGACGGTCGCCGGCGGCGGTAGGCGACCAGAGGACCCGACTCACGGGTGAACAGGTGCAGGCGCAGCATCGATTCCCCGGAAGATTCCCGGGCGAGCACGAAGGCGTTGACGGATTGATAGGGCACGGATGTGTAAGGGAAAGTGGAACGGAGCGGATTCGAGTCTCTTGGTTGTAAATCCGAAATCACAACATTATTCAATCTTCTCAGGGTCAATCTTACGAACCGTACGGTCCTTTCCGCCGGAATAGATGTACCCATCGTTGTCCACAGTAATAGCACGCACCCAGCCTATGTGAATTTTTCCATTCTGAAAGACTCTGTCTCTGTGTCCGTGAAATAATCCAGCCAACTTTCCTTCCGGGTTGATCCTGTAGATGACATTCTCCCGGCCTCCGAAATGCACGTATCCTTCAGTGTCTGCGGCAATGTCAAAGACAATGTCAGAATGTTCCTAAAACGACCAAACTTCACTGCCGTCAGGACCTAGTTTGCTGATGCTGCGGCGTAAACTTGAATTTGCGTACACATAACCATCAGCGTCAGTATTGAGTGCTCCGAAATCACCCACACCACTCAGCGACCACAACTTGCTGAAACACCTTCAGCGAAAAATGACCATACCTCGTTGCCATCTGAATCAATTTTATGAATGCTTGCATCGCCGCTGGCTGACTGGGAATAATAGCCGGATGCCTCTGCCATAGAATATATATGGCCATCATCGCTTGCCTCTATCGAAAAAACGGTTCCGTCGTGTTCCGCAAACGCCCACACCTCACCCGGTGCCTGTCCCTTTCCGGGAAATCCGGGATACAGAGTGGCGAGAGGAATTGCCGCAAGTAGCACTAAGAACTTGATGAGTGAATAAGCATCCTTCTTCAGAAACGTGGAGCTTTCTTGGCTATCAATTTCCCATCCAAGCGCAAACCCGATGCCTGTGAAAAAAACCAGGTCGAATGCCAGCGGTTCAATGCCGCGGCTAAGGGGCCACTGCAAGTATATTGATGTGCCGGCCGTAAACGCCAATAAGGTCATGATATAAGCTGCCAGAACGAAGGCGACGCGAGTGTTGCCAGCCAGGCTGAAAAAAAGCGAGGCGGCATCTTGATCGATTGGTGGCCGAGCACGTGCTTGATGCGGGTACCTTCAACGAGGGTCTTGAAGTCGCTCTGAGCTTCGGCTTGGGCACTGAATCGCTTTCCCCAGAACCTGGCCATATCCGGAACCTTCACCGCCAGAATGGCCTGTCGGCTGATCTGTTCATAGAGAGGTCCCGGCAGATCACGATCGGTGAAAACGACATCCAGGGCGTACTCCACCTGCATCACCGTCCAGTGGTAGCCCCGAGTGAAGGTATCGTGCACCGGACAAAATCTCCTCGCCAGTTGCCGAAACTTCTTCTCCCACTTCTTAACGGCGAAACCGTGGGCGATCTCCTGCGCTCGATCCCAATCTTCAATCCGGACAAAGGCGTTGTCGTTCATCTCAAATGAGATT
>SLOW01000205.1 GCA_007132315.1 Opitutales bacterium | reverse complement strand
CGGGAATTCCAATCGTTTCTTCCGGAAGAAAGGGACGCACAGGCGAGTTTCAGTCCGTGCCGCTCACCCTTTACGGGTCCTCCCGACATAAAGTCAGTCGCCACGGAAAAAGCTCCTTTTACATGGGAATCGGGTGGCATGCATTTCCCGAATAAGGAGGCTGCCGCGAGGCGATTATGCGGCTTGCAGGTTTGAAGAAAACTCCGTTTATTGACGTAATCATGGACAAACCCGACTTTCCTCCGTCATTGGTTCCGGCCGGCGCCGGACGCGTCGTTCACGCTTTCGGCGAGGAGGTGATTTTTCACCTGACCGGCGAAGAGACGAATGGCCGGCTTTGCGTCTGGACCGAGAATGTTCCGCCCGGCGGCGGGCCGCCGCCCCATCTCCACATGAATGAAGACGAATGGTTCGTGGTCGAGACAGGGAAGTTCGAGTTCCTGGTGGAAGGGGAATGGCGCGAAGTGACTCCCGGAGGATCGTTGTATATTCCGCGACGGGCGGTGCACACCTTCAGGAACAGCGGCGATGCGACCGGACGCCTTCTGGTGAGCACGACCCCGGCGGGTTTCGAAACGTTTTTCTCACGCTGCGCCGAAATCTTCGGAAGCGCGGACGGACCCGATATGGAGCGCATCACGACGATTGCGGCGGAGCACGGGATCCATTTCATCAAGCCTTAGCGCGGCTTGCCGGAATCGATCGATCGACTCACTCTGAAAGGCTGCTTACGGACGAATTCGCCGGATTTCCACGCCATCTTTATCGTTGTGACTCCCGTCCTTCCTTCATCAGTTTGGAGTCCATGCTAACGACGGGGTTTCGATGGACGAAGGGGTAGTTCACATATCGTGGTGGGGGATCGCGTTAAGCCTGTTGCCGGTGCTGGCTGTCGGGTTGATCTTTCAAAGATGGAACAGCGGCGGCCGCCTCCTGGGTTACGCGACGTTTCGCATGTTGATACAGTTGATCGCGGTAGGTTTCGTCTTGATTTTCGTCTTCGAGAACGAAAGCGCCTGGCTCGGGTTGGCGATCCTCGCCCTGGTGCTCGGGGTATCGTCCTGGATCGCGATGCGCCCCCTGGCGCGAAAGGGACCGGGACAGTACGGCCTCATTCTGTTTTCCCTCGCGGTGAGCGGAATCGCCGTGCTCGCCCTGGTTCTCTGGGTGGTGATCGGCCTCGATCCAATGTACCAGCCGCGGTACTTCATTCCCCTGACCGGCATGATCTTCGCCAACGCCATGAACGCCATCAGCCTGGCGGGTGAGCGTTTCGAAACGGACCGGAAATCCACCGACTACCGGCATGCCCGCAACGCCGCCTTCAACGCCGCGATGATTCCGCAAATAAACAGCTTTCTCGCCGTCGGCCTGGTCTCGTTGCCGGGCATGATGACCGGACAGATCCTGTCAGGCGTTTCCCCGCTCGAAGCCGTCCGCTACCAGATCGTGGTCATGAACATGATCCTCGGCAGCGCCGGCCTGGCCGTGGCCATCTACCTCTGCGGTCAGTGGCGGAACGAGGAGGAACGCACGTCCGGCGTGCAAGCGTAGCGGTTCGTGCTACGTCTTTGCCCGTGGCTTCGTGCGTGTCGCCTTTCCGACGCGCGATTCCGGGGCGACGGCATTGACCAGCGTCCGGATCGCCCAGGAAGCGATGTCCTTGCCCTGTTTCCGGTCGAGGCGGCAGACGTCGGTCAACGTGACAAAGGCCTCAATCGAGACGCACATCGCGAGCGCATAGCGCAGCTTGTCGTACGTCTTCCGGTCGAGCTTCCCCCGTATCGGTTTCAGGGCCGCATCGAGCATACCAAGACGGCGGGCGCCGCGCAGAGGTTCCTTGAGCTCCCCTCCGGCTGCTATCCATTGGTCCATGGTGGCCTTGAGAAAATGGCGGAACCGGGCTTCGTTGTCCGCGACCAGGTCGTGGAGGTGCTCCTGGACCCGCACCGCCCGCTCGGCCGCGGCTGCGGACATCCCGTTGAACAGTTCCTCGGAATCGAGCGTCTTCACATCCAGCGGAGCCTCCGCCAGGAGAGTGTCGAGGCTCGAAAAATAGCGATAAACCGTCGCCCGCGAAACCATGGCTTCTTCGGCCACGGACTCCAGCCTCGGTTGCTCTCCCCTGGCCAGGAGACGATCCGCCGCGCGCAGGATTTCTTTCCGCGTTCGCCGCTTCTGATTGGCGCGCCCGCCGCTGATTTTTTTTCTTGATACCATGGAATTATTATGAGACCTTTGTCTTACAAAGCAATCTACATCTTACTACGATGAATGCAAAAACAAGCTGGGTCCTGGGACACCGGGTCAGTCCCGTCGAAACGGGCGCCGACTTCGGATTGTTATCAATCGTCAGCCCGCCGCTGGCGGAGGGACCGCCGCCGCACTACCACAACGACGCGGTCGAACTCTTCCTGATCCTGGAAGGCCGAATGGACGTGATGTGCGACGGACAATGGCGTTCGCTCGGAGCCGGGGAAAGTCTTGTGATTCCCCGGGGCGCGGTCCACACGTTCCGCAATCCGGCGGACACCGAAGTCAAGTGGATCACGACCTTCGCACCGCGTGGGTTCGAGCGATTTTTCCAAGACTTCGGCGTCCCCGCTGAACGCGAACGCGCCCGGGAATCGTCGTTGTCGGATGAGATGATCCAACGGGTGGTCGCCGACTCCGCCTCCTACGGAATGATCCTTGCGACTCCGGGCCAGCCAACCTCGCCCACCCCGGCCCCCTGACGTCCGCCTGACCGCACGGAACGTCCTATGGAATGAGTAGCCGCCCAGTTTGAGGCGACACACCAAGCCGCGCCAATTCCAAGGCCCGGCGGCGCGGAGCGCAGCCCTCCAAGGCACAGGAACCGATCGATGGCGGGTTTATTTACGGAAGAGCAGACAGAGGAGGGACAGCAGGAGGCTGATCAGCAGACAGGTGACGATGGGAAAGTAAACAGTGGTGCGGTCGCCGCGGATGACGATGTCACCGGGCAGGCGATCGAGGAAGGAAATGCGGTCGGCGAAGAGGAAAATCAGTCCGACCAGGAGGAGCAGGATCCCCGGAAAAATCAACGATTTGCCCAATTCCGCCGGCATGACTCGAGTGTGTGTTAGGGGCCGCCGGGCGGGCCGTGGATACGCATGTGGTCCTTTTTCGGTTCGAGGTGGGTGGTCACGGTGGCCTGCGGCTTGAGGGTCTCTTTGATCCTCTCCTCGATCCGGGTCGCCTTGCTGTGCGCTTCGCGAATGGTTGTGTTGTCGTCGAAGACCAAGTGCAGGTCCACCCAGTGTCCGTCGCCCATATCCCGGTGCCTCAACTGGTGGTATTCGATACCCATCTCGGCCGTCTCCTTCTTCAACAGATTCTCCAACTGCGCGTGGACCTCGGGAACGGCGACATCCATCAGGCCGCCGACGCTCTTGCGGATCAGACCGAAGCCGGTGAAGAGGATGTTGCAGGCGACGAGGATGGCGAAGATCGGGTCCCAGGGCAGCCAACCGGTAATCATCGTCAGGGTGAGCCCGACCAGCACGCCGACGCTGGTCCAGGCGTCGGTCAGGATGTGTTTGCCGTTGGCCTCGAGGATGAGCGAGTGCTTGGTTTTTCCCATCCAGACGAGATAGGCGCCCAAGGCCACATTGACCAGAACGGCGGCGGCGGTGAGCAGAGTTCCCAGGCCGAGGTTCTCCAGATGAAGGCCGGCGATCCATTTGTTGATCGCGTCGTAAATGATGAACAACGCCGCCAGGACAATCATCCCGCCCTCGAAGCCGGCGGAAAAGAAGCTGATCTTGGCGTGGCCGTAGGGATGGTCGGCGTCGGCGGGTTTTTGAGAAAGCCGGAGGCTGAAAAAGGCGAACCCCACCGCCAGGACGTGGATGGCCGACTCCGCCGCGTCGGCGAAAATGGCGGCCGACCCGGTGATCCAGAAGGCGCCGAACTTCACCAAGAAAAGCAGCACTCCCACCACCAGCGACAGGGTCATCGCACGTCGGAGGAGCGCCTCGTCTTTCCGCCTCATCTCACTCAGATCCATCAGGACCCGGATACCCTGTTCTGCCGGGCGGTACAATCCTTTTCCCGTCTCAGCCGACCGCGCGACAGCGACGCAGGCGTCTTCCTTTTTCGTTGCCACTTCGGATAAAGCCGAGTTGCCTGAAATAACTATGAGACCAACCCGGTTCGCCCTTCTCTGTCTGCTGACATCTACCGCTCTGGCGGGCGTGGCTCGCGCCGATTCACCCGCCCTGGACCGGGTTTATCACGGCGCCGACCTCCGGGGATTCTTCGCCGGCGCCTCGCTGCTGTTTATCACCAGCAGCGACTGGGATGACCGGTACGGCGCGGGCCTCGAAACCGGCTACCGCTTCGCCCCCCGCCAGGCATCGACACTCCGGCACGGTCCCAGCCTCCAGACAGGTTACTATCCTCTCAAGACGGGCAGCGGCAGCCAGCGGGTGGATTTCGACCTGATTCCGCTGGTCGCGAACTATTCCGTCGCGGCTGAAGTGGTCGATCACATCTGGGTATACGGTGGCGCGGGGGCCGGTCTCGGCTTCGTCGATATCGATCCCCGCGACCAGTCGGGCGGCTCCGATCAAGTGGGCCTGTGGCAGGCGTTTGTCGGCATGGAGGGAGCGGTGACCGAATGGGCCTCCGTGCGCGGCGGTTACCGGCACATGTGGGTGGACGACATGAGCGGCGGCGACGTCCGCATCAGCAGCGACAACGCGAGTATTTTCGAGCTCGGCGTCAATTTCTGGTACTAGCGTGCAGGACGAGCGGGTGCATGGCGTTGTAGTCCGGAACGGTCGCCGCCGGGTTGTTGTACATCTCCAGCATGACCCGTCCCGAGCCGTCGGCCAGAAAATGCATGCAGGGCGGCCCCTCACTCGTGTGCTTGAAAGTGAACCCGATGTGCTCCGTTTACCAGGCGGCCACTTCGACCGGTTTTTCAACCATGTAGGCGATGTGTTCGATTTTTAAAGGATGTCCTCTTCTCGCCCCCTTCGACCCTCCGATCAACGGCGAATCCCCGGGCAATCCTTTACGGACGGCCGGATCTTCGTATTATCCCCATTTCTCACCCAGCACAACGCGATGTTTCCGTATCCGATTCTCAATTCAACCGTTGAAAGCGACTCCGGCCCCCCCCGCACCGGCGGCGCGGGCACGCCGCGCGCCGGTCGGGCACACGCTCCCCAGCGGCGGGAACCGGATCGCACGCCCACCTGAGACACAAGATGAACGCGTTTTATTTCATACTGGCGATCTTCCTCCTGCTGAACCTGGCGGCGGTGATGGGGCGGATCGTCCGCGGACCGAGAGCGGCGGACCGACTGATGACGGCGCAGCTCTTCGGAACCACCGGCGTGGGCATCCTTCTGGTGCTGGCGGAAGCCGCCGAGACACCCGCCCTGCGCGATGTTGCTCTGGTGTTCGTTCTGCTGGCGGTGCTGATTGTTATTGGTTACGTCCGCACATCTCCCCGGGAGGACCCGTCGCGATGAGTGCGGCCGATCTCGCGACTGTGGTTTTCTGCCTGGCCGGGGCGGTGTTCTACCTGGCCGGAACGGTGGGCATGTTGCGTTTTCCCGACATCCTGTGCCGGCTCCACGCGCTGACCAAGGCGGACAATCTGGGGCTGGGGCTTCTGGTTGTAGGTCTGCTCTTCCAGGCCGCCACGGTGGCCGGTGCCCTAAAACTCATCCTGATCTGGCTTCTCGCCCTGGTGGCCAGTTCGAACACCTGTTACGCGATCGGCCGTCATGCCCTCGAACGCGACCCGGACCATCCTCGGAACGATGACGACACCTGACATCTGGTTCGACATGTTGTTGGCCCTGCTGATCGTGGCGCTAGCCTGGCGCGCCCTCCGCGCCCCCCGGCTGTATCCCGCTGCCATCCTGTTCATCGCCTTCGGTCTGAGCATGGCGCTGGCCTGGGCCCGGCTGGCGGCGCCGGACGTCGCACTGGCCGAGGCAGCCATCGGAACGGGTCTCCTGGGCATTCTGCTGATCGATTCTCTCCGGGTATTCACGGAGCGGAAGAGCGGGGAGGACACAAAAACCACCGCCTTTCAGGCTCCGGCGGCCACCGCCGCGGTGGTGCTCGCGACCGCCGTGCTGGGGATCCTCCT
>SLOW01000327.1 GCA_007132315.1 Opitutales bacterium | reverse complement strand
GTTCGCAA
The DNA here is from genome assembly GCA_007132315.1 of Opitutales bacterium. GTDB lineage: Bacteria > Verrucomicrobiota > Verrucomicrobiia > Opitutales > T3Sed10-336 > SLOW01. The sequence continues at coordinate 6,260 of SLOW01000327.1, read as the reverse complement.
CAAAACAAACAGCATCAGGACGGCGGCCGCAGCCGCCGTCCCCACGATCGCCCGCAGCGGCCGCGCGGGGGACGGCTTGGCCGGGGGCGACATTTCCGCAAGGGAAGCTTGGATACGTTCGCGCACGGACGGATCGACGGGAGATGCCGTTTCGGCCGCCTGCCGCCGCAACTCCCCGACGAGGCGGGTGTGGGTGGAAAACCATTGGCGGCATTCCGGGCATCGCGACAGATGACCGCGGTCGTCCTTCGCCGGTTCCGCGCCATTCTCTTCAACGCCCCTCAAACGCCGGCGAACAGGCCGGCAAAACAGCAGATTTGGCAGAAATGTACTCATGGTGTCTCCTTTAACGTGTTGCGCAGCCAGATCGGCGCGTCTCCGGAATCGGGCGCGGGTTTCTCGGCCCATTCAAGAACGACCTCCCCGCGGTCGAGAAAACCGCCCAGCGTTTTGCGCGCACGGTGTAACAGGACTTTGACGTGGGTGCGAGTCAACCCGGTGACCGTCGCGATTTCCGCGATAGTCATATCTTCACCGTATCTCAGCCACAACACGGCATGTTGCCGGTCGGGAAGCACGCGCCGGGCGAGCGCCCACAACCGTCCCCGTTCCTCTTTCGCCTGAATCGATTCGGCGGGGTGGCTACCGGAAGCCGTTACCTCCGCCGAGTCGCCCGCCGGCTCGACCCGCCGGCGCCGGGAGTCAACGGCTCGCCGATGGGCTATGGTGAAAAGCCAGGTGGAGAACCGGCGCCCCCTTTGGTAGCGCCCGAGCTGCCGGTATGCGGCTAGGAAGGTCAATTGAAGCACGTCCTCCGCGTCCTCACGATTCCCCAATCGCTCCAGGACAAAACGAAACAGACGTGCCTCGTAGCGTTCCACCAAACAACCGAACGCCCGGTGGTCTCCCCGAAGCGCCCGATCGATCCAGGCTTCCTCTTCGGGATCCATGCCGGACGAATTCTCGGAAGCCGGATTCATGGCTGAAGCAATTGACGAAAATGACCCGCGAGCCCGGCGTATGCCGTGGCGGTCCAATCAGAACGGCAAGTCATCCAACGGCACCTCGAAACGGATTTCCACCACATCGTTCGTTCTCTCCACACTCGCATGCCGAAACGCCAGGCTGAACGGATCCCGGGCTTCCTCCGCCAGGCGGGCGTATCCGATCCAACCCATAATGATCGTCTCGACCTGTCGGGAGACGTCCTCCTCCGGAATCTCCAGCGTAAAACGCCCCCAAAGAACCTCCGCATCCTCGCCCGAGGAAAAACGCACGTTGCGGGCGTGGCGCAGTATGGCGGCCTTGGGCGGGAACCGTTGGAGCAGGCTCCCCTCATGCGAAAAGCCGGTGAGGAATTCTCCCATGCGACGCGGATCCATACCGCCCAACGCCTCCGCGCCGATGCTGGAACGCCGCCCCTGGATCACATCGACCGCTTTGATCACGGGTTCCTTGCCACGCCCGAGAACTGCGATTCCCTCGGCCGGATAAGCGGCGGCTCCCGAATTCCACACGTGGACCACTTGCCCCCTCTCCTCCACTTGCCGATAGTCGTCTTTGCCCCTCAACCGCTGCTCCACCCCCTCCGGCTTGAACGCGCCGAGCACCACCGCCACACCGTTCGCCGGATCGCCATCCGGCCCGTGCAGGATGACGGCATCCACCTCACGCAAGGGATCCATCCCGAAATCCCGGCGCATGGACTCACGCCAGCGCTCGGCACGTTCGTCCCAGTACCGGTCGGTCAATCCTCCGCCTGTTCTGGAATCCAGATAATCGGCCACCTTCACCACAACGGCCCAGGAAGCATCGGCCGGAACGTGGTGCCGGAGGTCCTCGGCCGCGTTGACGTCAACACTTCCAACCGCGAGAGATCCGGCCAAAGACAAGGCCCAGATCAGGCGATGCGATCCGGCGACAAAAAACGGTGGTCTAAAATGCATGATTTAAACAAGGGACAACCAGAACGAAATGCCTGGTCTTACACTGAAGTATTCGTTGGCCGAGGGCGGAAGGTTACTCATATCGCAGGGCGTCGATCACGTTCATGCGAGCGGCGCGGACGGCGGGATAGATGCCCGAAGCGATCCCGATCACGGCGGAAAAGAGAAAACCGGCCACCATGGCCGGCGGCGAAAGGGCAATCCGGAACTGCTCCACATCGATCACCTCCCGGATAAACACAACAAAACCGACACTGGCCATCATGCCTATCAGGCCCCCCACCACACTGATCACCACGGCCTCGGCCAGAAACTGGATGAAAATGTCGCTTCCCCGCGCACCGACCGCCTTGCGCACGCCGATCTCCCGGATACGCTCGTTGATGACCGCCAGCATGACGTTCATGATTCCGATACCGCCGACCAGCAGAGAAATGCCCGCCACGCCGCCCAACGCGAAGGTGAAGGTGCGCTCCATCCGTCGAAACTCCTCCAATTGCTCCTCCATCGTCGAGACCGCGAAATCCTCGATCCCCCGGTGCGTTTGAATCAGAATGTTCTCCATCTGGGCGAGGGCGTCGTCGAGAAACGCCACCTCCGCCACACGGACGGACAGGTTGCTGAGCCGGTCGTCGCCACTGAAGCGTTTCATCGCCGCGGTGATAGGGATGTAGCAGATACGATTCTGCCTTTGAAACCAGCCTCGGCTCTCGGGTCCACCCAGGTTCTCCAGCACCCCGATCACCCGAAACGTCTGGCCGTGAACATGGATTTTCTGGCCCACCGCGCCGCCATTGGGGAAAAAAAGGTCTCCCAGCCAGCCGCCCAAGACGATGACCGGCGAAGCCCATTCCACGTCGAGGTCGCCGATGTACCGGCCTTCCCGCATCTGCAATTGCAGCCTTTCGCGGCGATCCGGCATCACACCCTGCAGGGGTGCGTGTTCGCTCTGCCCGGCATACGTGTAGCGGCGCCAACCGAGGGAAACCTCGGGATCGATCAGGTCGATCAGCGTCCCGCCTGCCTGAATCGCCTCCACATCGCGGAAGGTCATGCCGGGCGAGAGATGGGCGATGTGCGACTGCTCGTCCGGCGGTTCACGCGACTCCACCTGCAAGCGGGTGATTCCTCCGGTCCGCTCGAAATAATCGCGCACCTCGCCGATCATGCCCCGCACCACCCCGACCATGGCCACCAACGCCGCCACGCCGAGAATAATGCCCATCATCGAGAGCAGAGAGCGGAACTTGTGCGCCCAGACCTCGACCAGGCCGTTCAGGAGTCCGGAATAGAATGTCAGTATGCCGTTGATCATACTCCGTTCACCGTATCCTCGATCACGCGCCCGTCGCGCATGCGGATCGTGCGACGCGCGTACGCCGCCACCTGTTCGTCGTGAGTGACCACCACCAGCGTCTGGCCCTCGCGGGCCAATTCAGTGAACAAGTCCATGATCCGAACCACGTTTTGACTGTCCAGATTGCCTGTGGGTTCGTCGGCCAGGATTAGCGAGGGGTTGTTGACAATCGCCCGGGCGATGGCGGCGCGCTGCCGCTCCCCGCCCGACAACTGGCTGGGCACGTGTTTGGCCCGATGGGTCATGCCCACGCGATCCAGAGCCACCAGCGCGCGTTTGCGGCGATCCGCGATCCGCGAACGGCTGTACACGATGGGCAACTGGACGTTGTCGGCGACCGACAGACGGGGCAACAGGTTGAACGCCTGAAACACAAAACCGATCCGATTCGCCCGGTACCACGCCCGCCTCGCCCGGCCGATCCCTGAGACTTCCCGTCCCTCGAACCGCAACTGGCCACTGGTGGGACTGTCCATAAAACCCAGGATATGCATCAGGGTGGATTTCCCCGATCCCGACGGCCCGAGTATCGCGGCGAAGTCTCCCGGCTCAATCCGCAATTCCACCCCGTCGAGAGCCCGCACGGTTTCCTCGCCCATGCGGTAGATCTTGCTGAGGTTTTCGAATTCGACGAGAGCCATGCGCGGCAGCAATCACGGGTTACGCGAAACACAAGCCCATCAACCTCCGGCAAAGGCGCGCGGACGCACGAGACTGACCGTTTCCCCTGCCTCCAGGCCGGAAACAATTTCCACCCACTGCGTATCGTTGACGCCGACCTCGACCGTGCGCCTTTCGAGTTCCCCGTTTCCTCCGACGAGGTAAACGACGCGTTCGCCCTCCTCCGTGAACACCGCCGACAGGTTGACCGCCACGACATCTTCCACCCGGCGCGCCACGATCCGCACGGTGGCGCTGATACCCGGGCGCACCGTGCGCTCGCCGGCTTCGAACGCCACATCGACCCGAAAGACCCGAATATTGTCCCGATTGTAGGCGAACGGATGAATCCGGCTCACATGTCCCGGCACCGAATAACCGTCGAGGACGCCGAACGAGACCCGGGTGAGACTCTCGAGGTCGATTTGTCCGATATCGAGTTCGTTCACTTCCAGCCGCACATACAACTCGGACAAATCGTGGACGGTCATGAGGCGCGTGCCCTCGTTGACAGAGCCGGCGCCGACGATCACCTGCCCTTCGTTCACATCCAGGTCCGCCACCACTCCGCTCTGCGGCGCCCGAATGGTCGTGCGATTCAGGTCTTCCTGGACCCGCTGCAACCGGGCTTCTTGCACCTGCAGCTGGATCTCGGCCAGCCTCAATTCGATTTCGGAGTTCTGAAACTCCTGCTGTTCGATGATTCCCCGATGACTGAGCCGCTCCAGCCGGTTGAACTCGCGTTGCGTCCGCTCGAGCCTCAACTGCTCGGCCTGGTGATTGCGCTGGGCTTCGATGAACTCCTGCTCCAGGGCCGCCCGGTCGAGTTCCAGCAGAGCCTGCCCACGCTCGACCATCGCGCCGGGTTCGACCAGGATTTTCTCGATGCGGGCGCTCACCTCGGACCGGACGTCGGTCGAGTAGCGCGGATGGACGAAACCGTTGGCTTCGATCGCCTCCTCGATCGTACGGACCACGCTTTCAACCGTCGTGTCCCATTCCACGCGCTCCCGCGCGCTCTCCTCCCTCACGGTCTGCAAGGCGAAATAACCGCCCACCATCAGAACCAGCACAAAAATTCCGGCCAACAATTTACTCTTCATCTAATAATCCTGAACGCCGCCTTCGGTTGGATCGTCCGGGACTGGTTCGGCCCGAAATCCGGCCCGATCCGAAGCCGGAAATGCCATAACCCAAAGCACAGATTCCTCCGAAGGCCAATGCAAAAGGCTCGGGATCATCGGCGTGATCGTGCGTTGAGGGATCCGGGCGGATTTCCTCAAGTTATCCCCTCGCTGGATATCAACCTCAGGATTACCCGGCCCACCGTGAACTTCTCCGTATCGAACCCGATTCAATCCTAGAATTCACTCGGAAACATCCGCTGCACACGACCCAACGCCTCGGCGTCGCCGGGCTCAAACGCCGGGTGACCTTCAAGGATTTCGCGGGACTCCCGAAACAGGCTCTGAAATTCACCACCCAGCTCGCGACGGCGCTCGATCAACCGCCGGTGCCCCTCGGAACCCTCGTCAACCATGGCCAGATCCATCATCACTTGCCTCATCTCTTCGCCGGCCTCCCGCAAACGGTTCTCGATGCTACGGATTTCCGGCGAGTCCTCCGCGGCCGCGTTCCAGCGCTCGCGCAACGCCCGCCACTGTTCACGCTGCTGACGCCACAGTTCGCGCCGCTCTTCAGGGGTGAGGGTCGAAGGTTCCGGCTCCGGTTCCGGGTCTGTCTCGGTCTCCTCCGCCACCCGCACCCGCGATCGACTCAGGGAAAGCTCGCGTTCGGACTCGCCGAAACGCAACGTCAAGCGGTTGCGTTCGCCGTCGTAGGCGATCGCCTCAAGACCGTCGATCGACTGCCCCAGCTCGAGCCAGAATGTCCGATCGTTTCCGGGATCGCTCAAACTGAACAGGGGCTCCCCACCGAGACTGACCACCGAACGCAACTCGATCTGGTCGAGGTATGCCTTTTCAGGGTCATCCGAATCCGCCGCCGCCCAAGCCGTCACCATTATTAATACCAGACTGGCGTGGAAAAGTGAATATTTGCTCATGTGGGGACTCCTATGAATTTACGATTAAACAAAATGTTTGTATGTTAATCGGGTATTCGCATCGGGAGAGATGAAGGTTACAAGAACCGCCCGGGGACGCCACCGAAGCCCCGCCGTCCCTTAACGAAGAGACGCGCCCGGATTACCTATAGATGCAACCTATTAAAAACGAAGATGTTATGAATTCAACGAACCAAATGTCGGCGTTCGCGACTCCCAGCGCCTCGCTCTC
>SLOW01000326.1 GCA_007132315.1 Opitutales bacterium | reverse complement strand
TTTCGTACGACTGGACCGCAGCATAACACTGGATTCCAAATACATAGAGCGCCGCGGTTTCAGATTGTGTGGCTGGAACCTGTTTGCCTTCATTCTTCGTGGCGATCACTTGGCCCGTCTAGAAACCGCTTTTTGCCTTCATCGATAATCGCCCGGAATGTCTCGGGATCAAGACCGGTTACGTTCACTTTCCCTGCCGTGATCTCAAAATCTCCGGACTCAAGCCGGACGCCACTCCAGGGCTGCGGATCATCGTAACGTTCTTTCCCATACGCCTCAACTCGTTCATGGGCATCGGCCATTGCCGGCAGCAATTGGTCCAAATCCTCCTGTGTTACATTTGCCCCCAGGTTTCGGCCGAGAACTTCCAATGGAAACACCCGGACCCCTCGTCCGTCCGGGAGGACCCACACCTCGGGCGAAGGCATCTCCTCCCACATACCGTTATGCGGGCGGTCATGCAGGTATTTGTGAAAAAATCGGACGTTCCGCAGTATCCGTCCCGCCTCCACCGCTTTGTCCCAATTGATCAGATCCTCCGGAGGCAGAGCGAACAGTTGTCGAATCTTTTCCAATACCAACTCACGCGGAGCCGGCTGTTCCGGTTCCAACCTCCCCAAAAGATGAGCCGTCGCCGGCTACGCCCCGCCCAACCAAGCTTTCAGTCTCTCCCGCCGCAATCTCCTGTTGACCACACGACACAACGCCACCGAAAACCAAAACGCCACAATATACCAGGGAAGCGGGATAATAATTCACTCCAAACCAGTGAGCGAATCAATGACCGCCGAGATCCAACACTCCCTTTGCTTCTCGAGCAGCGCGGCAAGAACCTCTTCCAGAGAGTTGACCGCGTATTGGCGATCTGATCGTTTGGTTGGTCCTCGCGCAACCCCAAGCCAACGACCCGGGATAAATCGCCAAATGACCCCGCAGCCACGGAGCGGCTGTTGGCGGCGTGGATTCCTGTATTGTCAGATCCGTCCTGAAGTGTTCTTTTGTGCGTGTGCGATTGATTCGCAAAACCGACATGTGGCATGATCGATTTTGTCCAGGAGTTTAACGATCGTCTGAACGCGGTTGTCTGGGGTCCGCCTTTTATGATCCTGCTGGTGGGGACGGGGCTCTACCTCACGATCCGATTGGGATTTTTCCAGTTCACACATTTTCGTCACATCTGGGGAGCCACGTTCGCGCGGCTGATACGGGGGCGCCAGGAAGGACATTCGGTGGGAACGCTGAGTCCGTTTCAGGCGGTGAGTTCGGCCATGGCGGCGACCATCGGCGTGGGGAATATCGCCGGTGTGGCGACGGCGATGGCACTGGGCGGTCCGGGAGCGGTCTTTTGGATGTGGGTGGTGGCGCTGGTGGGAATGGCGACAAAATTCGGCGAGGCCACTTTGGGAACACATTTTCGTCAGGTGGACGCGGACGGCCGAATTTCGGGCGGAGTCTTTTATTACATCGAGAAGGGATTGGGACCAAAGTGGAAACCGCTGGCGGTTCTGTACGCCCTGTTCGCCGGGTTGGCGGCCTTCGGCATCGGCAACATGGTTCAGGCGAACACACTGGCCCATGCCCTGGAAAGCGGGTTCGCCGTGCCGAATTGGTTCGCTGGGATCGCCGCACTCGTTCTGGTGGGCGTAGTGACGCTGGGAGGAATTAAACGCATTGGCAAGACGGCGGAGCGGTTGGTGCCGTCGATGGCGATTCTTTACGTCGCCGGTGCCGTTATCATCCTAATGTTGCACGTGGATGCCGTACCGTCTGCACTGGGCGCGATCTTCCATCACGCATTCGCGCCCGCACCGGCGGCTGGCGGTTTCGCCGGAGCACTGGTGGCGGAAGCGATTCGTTACGGGATAGCGCGGGGGATTTTCTCCAACGAGGCCGGCCTGGGATCCGCCTCCATTGTGTACGCCCAGTCGCGTAATCGGCCGGTTGGACAGGGCATGTGGGCAATCTGGGAGGTATTTATCGACACCATCGTGGTTTGCACGATGACGGCCCTGGTGATCATGGTGACGGGGGCGCTGGAATCCGGCGCCACGGGAGCCGAACTGGCCGGCAACGCGTTCATGATGGGGCTCCCCGGCGCAGGGGGTTACCTGGTCCTGATCGCGTTGGTACTGTTTTCCTACACCACAATGCTAACCTGGAATTTTTACGGCGAGAAGAGTTGCGAATACGTCTTGGGACGCCGGAGCGCGGTGCCGTACCGGGTGCTGTTTCTCTGTTTCATTCCAGTAGGAGCACTGATGGACCTGGAACTGATTTGGGGCATAGCCGACACCCTCAACGGCCTCATGGCCGCCCCCAACCTGATCGCCCTGCTCCTGCTCGGCGGCTTGCTGGCGGTGTTGAAACGGCGCGCGCTCAGTGCAGGACTGGGTGACGATGGCAGCGTAGGCGGGTCACAAGAACGATAAGCCGATCGTTCTCCGATTGCCGCGATCCGTTCAGGCACACCCGTCTCCGCGTGCCTGAAGGCACCCGGGACCGCGGGCATCCATCGCTCAACCGGAACGCGTCCGGGCAATCTCGTGCCCGGCGGAGGGCTCCCGAAGAGGCGTTCCGAGGACAGCCTGCATCTCTCCCGGAAGGTTGTCGGAAGAGTAAATCTGCTTGATGCGGTAGTCGATATTCGACTGCGCGCACGACAATCCCATCGGCGAAACGGCTGGCCTGGCTTCATTCACCGCAAACAACGGACACCAACCATTCTCATTCGCCAGGACCAGGTGCCCCGCCCGTTGTAATGCAGTTCGTAAATCGTGGCGCGCGCGAGGGACACTTCGAATCCCGTGGATTTAACAATCACACCCTTCTCCAAATCCACCCGAAACAGTTCGGCGCCGTCCAACTTCCTGAAGAGCGCGGCCATAACCGCAAGCGAGATAACCAACGACACCACCAATCCTCCCGCGGCCACCGCCCCCCCGAAGAACACGAACAACACCGGAAAGGTCCCAAGCAACAAAGCGAGGATCACGAAACAACGAATCCGGTAATGCGGACAGTATTTGATTCGAAGAACCCGACAGCCCCCCTCCTCGGCTACCTTCACGGCATTCCAGGAAGGCAGGCGCTCCGGCACCGAACCGTTTCGGATTGAATTTCGCGTCAATGGATCCCTTTTCATGAACAATGAATCGACAGGGGTTTGACGCGCCCCGGACGGATATCCTTGGGTCGAATGCAAAACCCGTTCCCTTCGCAACGGTCGTCACCGGGACCACACCTTCCGGAGCCGGTGCCAGAGGAGCCAGGCGCCGGCGAGGGCGGTGAGCAGGGCGGCGTGCGCGGGCTCGGGGATGGCGACGGTTTCGATGGACGGTTGAAATGCCAAATTCGGATGATCAGCGGAAGCGAAGGTGAACGTGGCATCAACGCCGGATCCCAGGGCGAAGGTGTCGGCGGACTGCAAACGCAGGTACGCCCACGAGTCCCCTCCATTCGCCCACTCGGCGTAACGGTCGTTGAGATACCCGGTTATATCGAGGAAGACCCGCCCCAGCGCGGTACCCTGGTCGGCCAGAAAGACCCCGGGTTCGCGAACGGGTTCGTATCCGGACGCCGCGAACTGCCCTCCGGAACCGGACTCGCCGGCCGTCAACGGCCCCGCCAGGTTGCTTTGGCTCCCCCAAATCTCGACAGCGTAATCGACATTCGTGTCAACCGACAGCAACTCCACCGAAAACACAGCCGACGCCAGGGGCTGGTCAAGTGCGGACAAGTCGAACTGATAGATCGGCCGACCCTCTTCCAGCGCGAATCCGCCGAAATCCCGGCTGAACAGCTGCAGAGATTCATGATCGCCCCGTACGGCGGTGACCGTGCCCGAGGCTTCGAACTGCTGGCGCTGGGCCTCGTAATCGGCCGGATCTCCGGGGAGAATCAAGGCTCCCGCCGCCGGAACGCCTCCCAACCAGGCGCTGAACGCCATAAAACAAAATCGATGTATTCGCTTCATTGGTCCAATCCCTCGTATTCCATAAATTCTATTCTTCCGCCTCCAGGATCGTGAGGCGTATGAATCGGTAGCCGGACTCGGGCACGGGTTGCGTGTCGCGCACAACCATCTCCACCGGGGATCCGGGACCGAACTCCTCAATCGTCTCCCAATTGGGAAAATCCGAGGTGGCCTCCACCCGGTAAAGCACGTCCTCGCCCGCCGCCCGACGCTCGAACACCAGTTCCTGATAGTCCGCGCCGTTTTCCGATATCAACCGGCGCTCGGGCAGCCGGGCCAGGTCCGGATCCGGTCCGCCCATCCCCAGGGCATAACGTTCCAGGTTGGTCACGCCGTGGTCGCCGGGATCCGCTTCCGGACCGCTTATGGTAGGATCGTTGAGGGCGGCGAGGCCGAACTCCCCGGTTCTCCAGAAATCGTAGGTGTGAGCGCCCACCAGTCCTACCCGCATAAAGCGCCTGTCCGTCTCGGAAACCGGCCGCTCATCGCGTACGGTCACCCATTCGGGGGATCCGGGATTCACCACGTCGATGATCTCCCAGCCGTTCATGTCGTCGCTTCCCATCACCACGTAGCGCACGTCGGGGGCGTATTGCAGACGCCGGAAACTCACCGTCAGGTGACGTTCCCCGTCCTCGTCCACCGTATCGCGTTCGACCGGCGCCGGCTCGTATCCGTCGAACGGCAGGTCGAACGCGTAACGCAGCAAACTCGGCTGACCGCTGCCATCCGGATCGGCCAGACGCTGTTCCCGCAGGGAATCCTTGAGATCCTCGGGATCCACGTTCAGCGCCAGCCAGTTCTCCCAATCGGTCATCACCGCGAACGGATCGCTCGTCCCCTCGGTTCCGGAAGCGGGGTGCGACGCGTTCAGCGCGAAGTCACCGGTATTGCCAATGGTCACCAGGTGGCCGTCGAGGACGCCGCCTTCGAACGCCCCGGTCGAACCGCCCGATTCCAGTTCCCCGTTCGTCGCCAACTCAACCGTGCCGGAAAACCCGGCCGCGACTCCGCCGGCGGAGTCGCGCGCCACAATCGTCACTGCGAACGGTTGCCCGGCCATCTGATCGCCGATCGGATCAAAGACGAACTCGGCGATCTCCACATCGACGAACATTTCAAACGCGAGCGTCGTGGTCCCGGCGATATGGAACGCGCCGTCGTAGGGAGCCTGACCGGACATCGACGGCTGCTCAAAACCGCCGGGATGGTGCGTGACGGTGAAATTCCAGTTCTCGTCGGGTACGTACGCCCCGCCCGAAGCCTCGTCGAGCAGTCCGGACAACGCGAACCACGCGCGCGCCGCTCCCCCCGCGGAGTCTCCTACCACGGCCACCAGGGGAGCCAGGGTGCCCGGCGCGCGAAGCACGGCCACGGAACCGGCGGCACCGTCCTCAAAATCGACGACAACCTGCCGGTAATCCGCAACAAACGGCGTCGCCGGAGCAGTGCGGACTTCGGTGAGATCGTCCCCGATGGCCTGATACACACCGGATTCATCGCGAACCCCGGCTTCGAAATAATACACCGTATCGGCCGCGAGCCCGCCGACCCGCACCGCCATCAAACCGCGCTCCGCCTGCGCTTCCCGCAACTCACGTCGCTCGGCGCGCTGGTACACATCGAGATGCGCTCCCGGCGCCTCCGCCTGGGGAAACGCCTCGCGGCGAACGCCGTCCGTTAGCGGTTCGGCGCCGGCGCTGTCGGCGTACACCCGGACTTCGGGGGAACCCTCCGTCTCCGATTCCCAGAAGACTGTAAACCCCCCGCGGGTCACGTTCCCCGCCACCGGTTCCGCCGCGGCCGCCAGGGGCGCGCAAACGCCGACCAGCAGAAACGCCGCGAACGGGAAGAATCCGCTTTTTGTTGGTGCCACTCCGATCGCACCCGTTGCAATCCGCAAACGATTCGATAACCGCGCGCTCACTGTTGGGACCCTCCTTCCTGTTGGCTTTCGACTTCGGATGCGTCGATGACCTGAATCCCCAGCGACCGGCGCTCCAACCCGGAGCGTCCGTCGCGATTCAAAATCCGCTCGCCCCCGGTCAACAGCACCACCCGCCTATTCCCGGAAGCCCGTATCCGCCGCACCACGTCCTCGCCGGAACCGTCGCCATTGTCGATCACGACAATCAATTCCGCTTCCGGATCGACGACAGAGGCGGCGCCGACCGGCGTGGCCGCGCCGCCGGAGAGCGGAACGGCATCGCCACTTGAGGCCGGCGAGCCGATGACGCGGGCTTCCGGCAGCAACGTTTCGATATCGGTCAACCCGGCCGAGCCCGACAGCGGCTGCGCACCGGGCTGTC
>SLOW01000083.1 GCA_007132315.1 Opitutales bacterium | reverse complement strand
ATCACGGCCGACAGATCGGAGGAGATCTGCCGCATATCGACTCCCATCAGGGCGGCTTTGTCGCGGTCGATGCGCACGGTCTGACGCGGGCGGTCGATGTTCAGGTTCGTATCCAAAAAAATAAAACGCCCGCTCGCCTGCGCCCGCTCGACGATCTGTTGCGTGACCTCGTTGATGACCTCGAACGGCTGGGTGGAGCCGACGATGAACTGGATCGGGGTGCCGCCGCCGGGCGAGGGCAGGGAGGGGGGCACCAGGGCGAACACGTTCAGGCCCGGCAGGGCGTCGAGGCGGGGTTGGATGTCGGATTCGAGCACCTCCTGAGTGCTCCGGTCACGGCGCTCCCAGGGCGCCAGCACGATGCCGGCTCCGGCGCTGTTTGTTCCACCGAATCCATTGATGATAAAAACCTTATCGATTTCGTCGATCTCCTCGATCAGGCGGTTGATCTCGCGTGTGTTGCGTTCGACGTAATCAATCGTCGCGTAACTGTCGGCTTCGGCGATGGTGAAAACGAATCCCTGGTCCTCCGGCGGTTCCAGCTCGGACGGGCTGGTGACGAACAGGAAGTAACAGGACACCAGGACAATCAGACCGAAGACCAGCACGACGGGGGTGGTGTCGAGCGCGCTGTGCAGGCGGCGCTGGTATTGGCCGCGCCACCAATCGAACTGATGGTCGAGAAACACCTCGAATTTCGGACGGGGGCCGCCGTGCCGGCGCGAGCGCAGGACGCGCGAGCACAGCATGGGCGAGAGGGTGATCGCGACGACTCCGGACAGCACGACGGTGGCGGCGAGGGTGAAGGCGAATTCGACGAACAGGGTGCCGGTCAGTCCTCCGACAAATCCCAACGGCAGGAACACCGCCACCAGCGTGGTGGACATCGCGACGATCGGCCAGGCGAGCTGCCGCGCCCCCAGCAGCGCGGCGTCCAGTCGCGACATGCCCTCCTCCAGATGCCGCTGGATGTTCTCCAGCATGATGATGGCGTCGTCCACCACGATGCCGATCGCCAGCACCATCGCCAGCAGGGTGAGCAGGTTGATGGAGAAGCCCATCAGCAGCATCAGGAAGAACGTGCCGATCAGCGAGAGAGGAACGGCGAGGGCGGGAATGATGACGCTGCGGAGGGATCCGAGAAAGGCGTAGATCACCACAATAACGATAATCAGCGCCAGAACGATCGTCATGAGCACCTCGTTGATGGCGCCCTCGATGTATTCGGTCGAATCATACGGGATATCCGCGTTCAGGCCCTCGGGCAACCGCGGGATGATCTGCCGGTCCCAGACCTCGCGCACTTCGGCGATGACGTCGAGGGCGTTGGCGTCGGGGGCGATCTCCACACCCATGAAGGTGGCTTCCAGGCCGTTGAAGGAGACGGAGAAGTCGTAACTTTCAGAGCCAAGTTCGATTTCGGCCACGTCCTCCAGGCGGACCAGGGAGCCGTTGTCCGAGCGCACAACCATGCGACGGAAGTCCTCCGGGCTCTGCAGGTCGGTGGCGGCGTTCAGGTCCACCGCGACCATTTGTCCCTTGGTTCGCCCCACGGCGGAGAGCACGTTGCTGGTCTGGAGGGCCTGGGTCACGTCGCTCCCGGTCACCCCGAGCGAGGCCATGCGGCCGGGATCCAGCCAGGCGCGCATGGCGAAGGTGCGGGCTCCCAGAATATCGGCGCGTTGTACGCCGGGAATGGTGGACAGTTGGGGTTCGACCACGCGCACGAGGTAATCGGTGATCTGGTTGTTTTCCAGGACTTCGCTGTAAAACGAAAGGTACATGGCGGCGATTTCCTCGCCCACCGCGAGCTCCACCACGGGGTCTTCCGCCTCTTGCGGCAGTTCGGAACGTAGTTTGTTCACCTGGGCGGCGATTTCGGTTAGCACCGCATTGGGGTCCTGGTCGAGCCGCAGGTACGCCTCGACCGTGCTCATTCCGGTGACCGAGGTCGATACCACGTAGTCGATGCCTTCGGCGGCGGCCACTTCACGCTCGAGCGGCGTGGTGATGAAGCCTTGAATCAGATCGGCGTCGGCCCCGATGTAGGCGGTGTTGACGCGGACCACGGCGTTCTGGATTTCGGGAAACTGGCGAACGTTGAGGTCGTAAACCGCGCGGATGCCCAGCAGTAGAATGAACAGACTGACAACCAGCGCGAGAACGGGTTTGTTGACGAAGATATCTGTAAAGCGCATGGGAGACCGGGGTTATTGGTTGGCCGGGTGCGGGGCGGGATCGGTGGTTGGTGCCACACGTTCGTTGTCGCTGATCTCCACGGCCCCGTCGTTGCGCAGTTTTAACAGACCGGAACTGGCCACGTGGTCTCCGGCTTCGAGGCCCTCGATCACGCGAACCAGATCGCCGCGCCGCTCGCCGGTGCGGATGAAACGCTGGCGTACGCGGAGAATCCCGTCGTCCTCTTCGTCCTCGTAAATCACATACACCGAATTGCCGTAGGGATTGAACTGGATCGCCGTTTGCGGGATGACGAGGACCGGGGCCGGGTCGCCGGTTTCGAGCGAAACCCGGCCATACATCCCGGGGCGCAGGCGGCCGCCGGAATTCGCCACGGTGGCCTGGATGTCAAAGGAACGGGTTGATTCACGTATCCTGGGTTCGATGGCGGTGACCTCGCCGGTGAATGTTTCGCCGGGATAGGCATCGACGGTCACCTCGAGTTTGCCGCCGTTGCGCACGTCGGTGAGGCGTTTCTCCGGCAGGGTGAAGTTGAGATAGAGCGGGTCGAGCGACTGGACCGCCACAACGGGTGTGCCGGGCGATATGTACTGACCGAGGTTGACTCGGCGGATACCGGCGACGCCCTCGAAGGGGCTGCGGATGGATTTCTGGCGGATGCGCGCCTCCTGGGCGCGCACGTCGGCCCGGGCTTGGGCGGCTTCACTGGCGCGCCGCTGCAGTTCCGATTCGGAAACGCTGTTGTTGCGGTACAGGCGGTCGAATCGAGCTTCCTCCAGTTCGGCCAGCTGTGCCACCGCCACGAGGCGTTCCAATTCCGCTTCGTCGGCTTCGGTTTCGAGCGAAACCAGGCGCTGGCCGGCCGCGACCGGTGCGCCGTTTTCGAAGTGGATTCCGGTCACGATACCGCCGACCTCGGTGGTCAGCTCGGCTCCGTTGCGCGCCTCGAAGCTTCCCGCGGCCCGTGCGGTCGGAGTCCAGCTGTCCTCCCGGACCTCGGCCGCGGTGATGGTGGGCGCGGGCTCGGGCATGGTGTCAAAATACTGGTTCATGAAGTGATTGCCGACGGCCTTGAAACCGAAGATGCCGCCGAAAAGCAACGCCATGGCGGCCAACATGAGAATCATGCGTTTTTTCATAATACGGTGGTGTTCGAAATACAGGGGTGGACTACGATTCGAAAACGTCCCGACGGATCCTGTCGGCGAGGGCCTGGGTGGCCGCCGGTTCGACCGGTTCCATCAAGGGTTGCCAACCCATGCCGTTGAGCAGGAGCTGGACGTTCACAAAGAGCAGTTCTTCAGGGCGGTGAATGCGGCATTTTTCCAGGAGACCCTGGGTGTGCACCAGGCTGTGCATACCTTCGCACAGGCACCAGGGGCCCAGAGCCAGCTCCATTTCATGAAGGCTCCCGCCGGCTCGCAGGTCGCCGTGGTAGATGGCCTCGCGCACGAGGGAGCGGATGATTTCGGTGATCGGTTCGCAATGGCCGAGCAGGCTTTGGCGCCGTTCGGGGAGAGCGTTCTCCCAGACCGCCTCGGCGAAGACGTACTGGATCAGCTTGGCGTACTGCGGATTCTTCCGGGCGAAATGGACGTCCCCGACGGCGATGGCGAACATCCGGTCACGCGTGCCGGCCTGCCAGGCAAGGGCCCGGCGAAAGACGTCCACGTGCCGGTGGGCGCCCTGTTCGGCGAGGGCGACGAGGAGGTCTTCTTTGGAGGAAAAGTGCTGGTAGAGGGTTCCCGTGGCGTACTCGCAGCTCTCGGCGAGCCGGGCCATCTGCAGATTCAACAGGCCCTCGTCCCGGATCATTTCCCCGGCCCGGGTCAGAAACAGCCTTTCCCGTTCCTCCTTCTCCTTCTGTTTGCGTTCGGCGGTACCCACGAGCTTCCTTCCTGAATCAATGGCAGGATTTGAATCAGGTTCAGAATCAAAAAGCCGTCAAGGGGGAACACGTGCTCCCGCCGAAAAAAGAAAAGCCGAGCCCGGCTCTATTCGTGGTCGGGGGTGTAGCTGGGGGGAGCGGATTCAGGTGCCGGCGGCGGGGACCCGAGAGGGTCGGTGGCGTCGGAAGAGTCGTCGTCGGCATCCCCACCGTCCGGCGCGGATCCGGGAGGGGTGGCCGGCGGTTCGGTGGCGCCTCCGCCGGGCGGGAGATTTCCGGAGCCGGGAAGAAAACCGCCGGATGGCTGGCCGCTGTCGCCGGATGGTTCCCTGGTCCCGCCGGGTGTACCGGTGGACGCGGACGGACGGGGCGCTGTTTCACGGGTGGCCGTCTCGCCCGAGTCGGAGGAGCGTTCCTCCTTCCCCGGAGGCGGGGTCGGGGGCGTGTGGGACGGAAGCGGCGGGGTCTGCGGAACGTCGATGTGGACGATGCGGGAGCGCTCCAGGGTGATGGTGCTGACCCGGTTTCGGTAACGCACCGTGACCGTCCGGCCGGCGGCGTCGAAATCGACGACATCGAAGTGTTCGCCGGGCTGGCCGGCCCAAACCCATTCGCTGTGGCCGCTCTCCGTGTCGTGCAGGCTGAAAGCGTACTCGTCGCCGATCTGGGTGAAGCCGCGCAACTCAAGGGCGGATTCTGAGGCGGCGGGCGAGCCGGCGGCCAGCACGAAGGCGAGGCACGTTGCGGCCGACAGAAGCCGGGGGCCGGAGAGTCCGGCGCGGATGGTGGAAAAATAAGTCATCGATCAGATCCTCCCTTCTCGCAGCGTTCGAGGTTGCGATACGGAGTCTGACGATACCGCCGGGAAGCGGTTGAATTCAAGGGGGAATTGGAGGATTCGGGCCTGAAGATTGAACATTTAAGAATTTTTCGCTTGGGAAAGCGCGTCACTGCTGTCAAATGAGGCGATTCCCGGGGGCGGTCGGGGTGCCTCCCCGAGACCGTTCACGAGATTGCGCGACCATGGATGCACGACGGAATCAATCGGATGACCCAGTCTGGAAGTGGCGTACCCGCTGGTCCCTTGACAGGAGGCGCCTGTGATCGACGCGCTCGGGAGCGGGTTGCCGGTGTTGTTCGCCGAGGTCTCCGCCGGCTTCGTGGGCGACCTGGCCGGCTGGCAATGGGGGGCGTTGATGTTCGGGGCGATGATCATCGGACTCTCCAAGACCGGCATTGCCGGGGTGGGCATTCTGTTTGTCGCGCTTTTCGCCTTGGTGTTGCCGAGCAAACAGTCGGTGGGGGTCGTTTTGCCCCTGCTGATTTGCGGCGACATCGTCGCGCTGTTCCTGTACCGGCGGCACGCCCAGTGGATTCATCTGTTCCGGCTCTTTCCTCTGGCCGCTGTGGGGGTGCTGGCGGGATACCTGACGATGGATCGCGCGACGGACGACACCATCACGCGCATTATCGGTATCATTCTGTTCGGGTTGTGCGCGTTTCAAATCCGGAAGCGCTACGGTGCGCGACCGGGGGCCGATTCCGCTGTCGAGCCGCGGGTTTTTCCGCTCTGGTATCCCGGGTTGATGGGGGCTCTGGCGGGGTTCACCACCATGGTTTCAAACGCGGCCGGTCCGATCATGATCCTGTACCTGCTCTCGATGCGGCTGCCGAAGAAGGAGTTTCTCGGCACGGGAGCGGTCTTTTTCCTGTGCCTGAACCTCTTCAAGGTGCCCTTCGGGGTCGATCTGGGCATCATCAACGCCGACTCGCTCCATCTCAATCTCCACCTGGTTCCCGCCGTCCTCGTGGGCGCTGCGATCGGGCGTCTCGTGGTGCAGCGAGTCTCCCAGCGCGTGTTCGAGAACGCGGCTCTAATTTTTACGTCGCTCGGCGCCCTGCGGTTGCTGGTGGGGTAGGAGAAGGAGGAAGGCAGAATGGAGGCGTGAAATCATCTAAGAACAAACCATGTCCAAATCCACCCTAACGTTGCAAACGTGTTCTGGCAAACGATATATAAGATGCTTTTTTCCAAAAGGTTTTGAAAATTTTTTGCGATTTTCAAAACCTCACAATAAATGGAGTTTGCCAGAACACTAAATCGCACAAGCCCGCCGTGGCGGCGTTGGCCCTGCAACCGGCTTGCTCACGTACTCCAGTACTATCCCTGCGCCGGTTTTGGGTCCGCCTTGCCAGCCGAACTT
>SLOW01000306.1 GCA_007132315.1 Opitutales bacterium | reverse complement strand
GGCTGATTCCGACAGAGGGCTCACGGAGGAAATTTCATCGCAAGATAAGAGCATAAAGGTCCCGAATTCAATGGATAGATAAATACGCACGAATCTGGAGTCGAATTACGGTATTTTCGTTCTAACGGTTCTCCCATTCAAAATCATCGTTTTATTTCAAATCTCAAATTCTCACTTTCAATTGCCTTTTTTTGCGGCTTGCAGCCGTCCAATGAAAAGACCCT
Organism: Opitutales bacterium; assembly: GCA_007132315.1. Lineage (GTDB taxonomy): Bacteria > Verrucomicrobiota > Verrucomicrobiia > Opitutales > T3Sed10-336 > SLOW01. The sequence continues at coordinate 6,169 of SLOW01000306.1, read as the reverse complement.
GGTTCGGGCGAACCGGAATCGCCCGGATACCGGCCAGCGCCGTGGTCAGGCATGATCGGCGGCTTGAGAAGCATCCTGTTCGAGGATCCGGACCGAGCGGCGCATCAGGTCGCGATCGATCTCGTTGACTTCGCGCCCCTCTCCGATGCCCGCGAGCATCATCAGGGTCAGACGGCCGCCGAGATGCTCGCGGAATTCCTCCAGGCCGTGCAGGAGCGAGTTCGGATCGGAGGCATCGGCGGGGCCGCGGACCAGTTCGGAAACAAACAGCGAAAATCCGGACCGCTTCAACACGCCGAGAATCCGCGCGCGCACCGGCTCGCTCAGCCACCCGGCCAACCGACAATACGTCACGTCGAGAGCCAGGCCGATCGCCACCGCGTCACCGTGAGCCAGCCGGTAACCGGTAAGCGCTTCGAGTTTGTGGGCCGACCAGTGACCGAAGTCCAACGGCCGGGAGGAGCCCGTTTCGAACGGATCGCCGCAGGTCGAGATGTGACTCAGGTGGAGCTCGGCGCAGCGGCGGACCAGGTAACGCATCGCGTCTTCGTCGCGCTCGCGCAGGCGCTCCGCGGCGTCTTCGAGAAAATCGAAAAAAACGGGGTCCTTGAGCAACGCCACCTTTACCGCCTCCGAAATGCCCGCCCGCCAACCGGCGGCGTCGAGGGTGCGCAGGAATCCGAAATCGTTGATGACGACGTGGGGCGGGGAAAACGTGCCGAGGAAATTCTTCTTCCCGAAGGCGTTGATTCCGGTCTTCACCCCGACACCGGCGTCGTTCTGGGCCAGGACGGTGCTGGGCAGACGGACCAGCCGGATCCCGCGGTGCGCCGTGGCGGCCGCCAGACCGGCCGCGTCGAGCACCGCGCCCCCGCCCGCCACAACCACGTACGCATGCCGGTCGAGGCCCGCCCGGTCGATCGCGGCGAGAATGCGTGCGGTGTGACGACCCCGGTTCTTGACTTCCTCGCCGCCGGGCACCAACAGGGGTTCCGGCAAGGGCGCGCGCAGCGCCGCTCGCGACTCGACGTAATCCCGCATGCGCCCGGCCAACTCCGGCCGCGCCGCGGCCAGGCCGGCATCCAGCACGAACAACACCTTGGCCGGCTCCCCCGGCCAGGGCGGCCGCAACACCTCCTCCAGCAACGCGTTGCCGGGCGCGAACACGTCTTCGGTGAAATGCACCCGATAGCCGAAATCCACCCGGAAACGCTGGTTGATCGATTCGCTGCGATAATCCATAAACAATACCGTCCGGCAAAATGCCCGAAACGCTCGAACCTACGCCTCCCGCCAGCCCGGCACAAGTCCCGAGCCGGAGCGGAGTACGAATTCACGTTGCACCAGACATGGCACGCTGATTGAGATCGTTGGGATGAGAACCGTTGTTCGATAATCCCATGTTCCGGCACCGGACATTACGGGCCTGCCTGGAATTGATCCGGCCGCCCAACACGTTGACGGCGTTCGCCGACGTCCTCGCCGGCGCTGCAGTGGCGGGCGGGTTCGCCGTGTCCTTCGCCGAGGGGACAGCTGTCGCGACCGGCACCCTCGGTTGGCTGCTGGCGGCGTCCGCCTGCCTCTACGCCGGCGGCATCACGTTCAACGACGTCTGCGACGCCGGCCTGGACGCGCGGGAGCGACCCGAACGCCCCATTCCATCGGGCCGCATCTCCCGGCGGGGCGCCGCGCTGTGGGGGGGGGGCCTCCTGACCGGCGGAATCGCCCTCGCCGCGACCGCCGGGGGAGCGAGCGCCTGGATCGCCGCCGGAATCGCCGGCGGGGCGTTGCTTTACAACGCCCGCGCCAAACACCACGCCTTGGCGGGTCCGGTTGTGATGGGCGCCTGCCGGGGCGGCAACCTTCTGCTCGGCATAAGCTCCTCGCCGGCTCTGCTTGCCCCGTGGTGGCCGCTGGCGCTCTTGCCGGTGCCGTACATTGCCGCCGTCACCACCCTCAGCCGGGGCGAGGTTCACGGCGGAGGCCATCGGAGCGGGACGGTTTCCCTGGCTCTGCTGCTGGCAGTGATGGCCGTTCCGCCCATTCTCGCGGCCGCTTCGGAGCACTACCGGATACTCGACGCCTTGCCCTTTCTTCTGCTTCTGGCCGCCCTCGTCGTGCCACCGGTACTCGGAGCGCTCCGCGATCCGGCTCCGTCCAACATCGGGAAGGCGGTCAAAGCGGGCGTCCTTTCCCTCATCGTCCTCAACGCCGCCCTGGCCGCCGGTTTCGCCGGGTGGCAGACCGGCCTGGTCGTGCTGACCCTGCTCCCGGTTTCACGCCTGTTGGCCCGCAGGTTCGCGGTGACGTGAGCGATCCGTGCGTTCGACGCGCCGTCTGAAGAACGGCGCTGCTTATTGCGATCCCGACGCGCAGGCCGGTGACCCATTCGCGTCCTTTCCGCGTACAGCAAGGCTAATGGCAGCGTGAACGGTACGGATTAGATTTCGTGGATGAAATCGAGATTCTCGTGTGCGGGATCGAGGTTTTCCTCCTGCAGCCATTCCGGATTGTAGAGCCGGGACAGGTAGCGTTGGCCGTCGTCGCAGAGGATCGTGGTGATGACCTGTCCGGGGCCTCTTTCCAAAGCGAGCTTCACCGCACCGCAGACGTTGATCGCGGACGAGGCCCCGAGGAACAGACCCTCCTTGAGCAGCAGGTGGTACAGCATCTTGATCATGACGCTGTCGTGAATCCGGTACGCCTGGTCGATGGGCGCGGACTTGATGTTCTCGGTCACACGCCCCTGGCCGATGCCCTCGGAGACCGAGTCGCCGTCGTCGATGTCGAGGTGACCGTGTTTGAACCAGGACCACATGGCGGCACCGTAGGGATCGGCACAGACGCCGAGGACCTTGGGGTTGCGTTCCTTTAACGCCCGCGTCGCGCCGGCCAGGGTGCCGCCGGTACCGACCGCCGCCACGAAGGCGGAGACCTCGCCCCCGGTTTGTTCGTAAATTTCCGGCCCGGTGGTCCGGGCGTGGTAATCGCGGTTGGCGGTGTTATCGAACTGATTCGCCCAGAAGGCGTTTTCCGTTTCCTCCGCCAGGCGGCGGGCGATGTGGTTGTAGTTGTTCGGATCCGTGTAGGGTGCGGCCGGGACCGGACGGACATCGGCGCCGATGGCGCGCAGCAGGTTGATTTTTTCCTGCGACTGGGTGTCGGGAATGACGATGATGGTGCGGTACCCCTTGGCGTTGCCGACCAGGGACAGCCCGATGCCGGTGTTGCCGGCGGTGCCCTCGACGATGGTGCCGCCGGGTTTGAGCAGACCGCGGGTTTCCGCGTCCTCGATGATGCCCATGGCCGCGCGGTCCTTCACCGATCCACCGGGATTGAGAAACTCCGCTTTGCCGAGAATGTTGCAGCCGGTGACTTCGGAGAGGGTTTTCAGTCGAATCAGCGGGGTGTTGCCCACCGTGCCGGGAAATCCGTCCTTGATCTGTTTGCTCATGATCCGCTCCAGTATTGGTTTAAAGAGCCGCGGATCAAAGCAAATTCGCACCGTCGAACCGGCTGGCGGTCAGCGCGGGTGCCGGATTTCAACGAGGACGCCCCCGTCCTCGGGTTCGGAAATGAACAGATCGCCGCCGAGGTTGCGGAAGCAACGCCGGGCGACCGGCAACCCCAGGCCGTCCGCGTTCCGGGTGCTGGTGAAGGGCTCGAACATCACCGGGACGATCTCCTCGTCCAGGCCGCCGCCGTGGTCGCGGATGCGGATCCTGACGTGTTCGGCGTCGGCGTCGGCCCGGATTTCAATGCTTCGCTCGGCGGCCGGTCTCTCGCCATAACTTTCCCAGGCGTTCTTGAGCAGCCCGACCAACGCGTCCTCCGCCTCGTTGGCACGCGTGTTCATGGTCAGGTCGGCCGGTTCGACGGTGAACGGAAAATCCCGTTCGATGTCGAGTTCGAGACGGAAGCGCTTCACGGAGCGCCGCAGGATCTCGCCGACGCCGGCGGGCTCCGGCTCTGCATGGGATTCCCGGGCGGTTTCTCCGAAACGGCGAACCATCTCGGTCAGTTTGTTGACGGCCTTCTCAAGACCGGCGTGGTGTTTGAGAACCGAATCCGGCTTGTCGTGATGCCTCTTGATCAGATGCATGTAGCCGAACACGATTCCGAGCACGTTGTTCAGGTTGTGCGCCACGCTGTCGGCCAGCGAACCGATTGAGGCGTGCGGCCGGATTTCGTCCAGTTTTTCCCGCAGTTCCCGATTCTCCCGTTCCAATTCGCACAGCCGCAGGTGGCGGCGGATGTGCGCGATGACGGCGCCGGTGTCGCCGGGGGAAGCCAGAACTTCCCCATCCGGGCGGGACCCTTCGGCGGTGTCCGGGGACACCAGAGCCAGGAAAGCGGGATTCCCGGAAGCCGGGTTCCCGGCCAGTAGCGGTTCCAGCCTCTCCCGGCTGTTTCGGGCATCGACCAGGATCAGGTCCGCATCTTTCAGGGAGGCGATTTCCGCTGGATCCGCTGCGGAATCCGCGAGGATCACGTGTAGTGCATCGGCTTCCAGGGCGGCCACCAGGCCGGGGTCTCCGCTGTCCGGGTCTTCAATCAGGAGGATTCTGGGGAGTGGCTTGGTGCTCATGGCTGTACGGCCCCGGGGTGACGACCACCTTGGTGCGCGCCAGGAGGTCGTGGACGGCACGGCGATCTTGGTTAAAGAAGGCAAACAGGTAATTAAACAGCAGGAGCAGCATGAGCGGCTGCATCGTCATGGCCAGGGCGAGGGAGATCGCCTTGATCACGGAACGGAGCATGGTGGCGCTCAGAGCCAGCGGATCGCCCCGCACTCCCGGGTCGGTCCGGACCACGCGCAGCCGGAAAAGGAGTTTTCCCGGAGAAGCGCCTTTGGTGAAGAACTCGCCCAGAACAAAGTACACCAACACCAATCCGAGTGATACGGCGTAAGTGATCTGGATCATGCGTTGCGCCTCCTCGGAGGGTTCCGGCGGCGGACCGAATTCCTCCTGCGTTCCGTTGGCCTCGCGTACCTGCTCCTGATAAGTGCGCATTTCCTCCGAGAATTCCTCCAGCTCTTCCGTGATGTGCGGGTTCTGGCTGAAGATGATGAAATTCGCGATGAAGAACAGAACGAGGATGGCGAAACAATCGGCCGCGAACGCCCCCACCCGCGGCATGAGAGGCGCGCTTTCGGGTACCTGCGGAGGGCTCGGCTCCGAGCCCTCCGCTGCGGATTGAAACGGGTTTTGATAGCTGTTCATTTCGCTTGTCCTTTGTAAACCCGCAACAGAGCCTCAGCCATGTGCGACGGCGTCTCCGCAACCGCGACGCCGGCTTCCTCGAGCGCCGCGATCTTGGCCTCGGCCGTGCCGCTGCCGCCCGAAACGATGGCGCCGGCGTGGCCCATCCGGCGGCCGGGAGGGGCGGTGGCGCCGGCGATGAAGGCGGCGACCGGTTTCTTGACGTGATCGCGGATGTAAGCGGCGGCTTCCTCCTCGGCCGTGCCGCCGATCTCGCCGATCAGGATGAGCGCGTCCGTGTCCGGGTCTTCGTTAAACAGTTTGAGCGCGTCGGTGTGGCTGGTTCCGCTGACCGGATCGCCGCCGATGCCAATGCAGGTCGATTGACCGTGTCCGAGCGAGGTGAGTTGCCAGACGGCTTCGTAGGTGAGCGTGCCGGACCGGGACACCACGCCGACTTTGCCGGGTTTGTGGATATAGCCCGGCATGATGCCGATCTTGCAGGCGCCGGGCGTGATAATCCCCGGACAGTTGGGGCCGATCAGGCGGGTGTTGCTCCGGTCAAGCCGCGCTTTGACCTCGGTCATGTCGCGTACTGGAATGCCCTCGGTGATACAGACCACCAGAGGAATCTCCGCGTCGATCGCCTCCAGGATCGAATCCGCCGCAAAGGCCGGCGGCACGAAAATGGCGGACGCGTTCGCGCCGGTCTCGCTTACGGCCTCAGTCACGGTGTCGAACACCGGCACCTTGTCCTCGAAACGCTCGCCGCCGCGACCGGGGGTGACGCCGGCCACAATGTCGGTTCCGTAGTCGAGACACTGTTTGGCGTGAAAGCCGCCGGCTTTTCCGGTAATCCCCTGCACCAACAGACGGGTGTCCTTGTTGACGAGTATGCTCATGGTCTTGCGAGTCCCTTATTTGCCGGAAACGAGATCGACGATCTTGCGCGCGGCGTCGGCGAG
>SLOW01000135.1 GCA_007132315.1 Opitutales bacterium | reverse complement strand
TGGCCGTGGTGGGGAATTTCAATCACTGGGACGGCCACTACAACCCGATGCGCCTGCTGGGCAGTTCGGGTGTGTGGGAGTTGTTCCTGCCGGGTCTGGACGAGGGGGAGATGTACAAATTCGAAATCCGCGGCCGCGACGGCGTGGTCCGGCTAAAGACCGATCCCTTTGGGACCTATTTCGAAAGTCCGCCGCACAACGCCTCAATTGTTTATGACACCCGCCACTACGAGTGGGGCGACCATAAATGGATGGAGCGACGCCCCGAACGGACTGCGGGAGACCGTCCGATCTCTGTATACGAAGTCCACCTCAATTCCTGGCGACACGTGGTGGAGGACGGCAACCGCCCGTTCACCTACCGCGAATTGGCACCGGTTCTCGCCGATTACGTTCTCCGGATGGGCTTCACTCACATTGAACTGCTCCCGGTCGCCGAGCACCCGTTTTCCGGTTCCTGGGGATACCAGGTGACCGGTTTTTTCGCGCCCACCCACCGTTTCGGCGAGCCTGCGGATTTTATGTATCTGGTGGATTACCTGCACCAGCGGGGCATCGGTGTGATCCTCGACTGGGTGCCGGGGCACTTTCCCCGCGACGCGTTCGCGCTGCCCCTGTTCGACGGCACCCACTTGTTCGAGCACGCCGATCCGCGCCAGGGCGAGCACCGCGAGTGGGGGACGCTGGTGTTCAACTACGGACGGCTGGAGGTGCGCGGTTTTCTGGTGAGCAACGCTCTGGCCTGGATGGATCGATACCACATCGACGGACTCCGGGTTGATGCGGTGGCCTCCATGCTTTACCTCGATTATTCCCGCGAGGAAGGAGGATGGATTCCCAACAAATACGGCGGACGTGAGAACATCGAAGCCATTGAATTTCTGCGGCTTACCAACGATCTCGTTCATCAATATTATCCGGGCACTCTGATGATCGCGGAGGAGTCCACCTCATGGCCCGGCGTCACCCGTCCCACATCCGATGGGGGGCTGGGCTTCGACATGAAGTGGAACATGGGGTGGATGCACGACACACTGGAATACTTTTCCCTGGATCCGATTTACCGGAAGTGGCACCACGACAAGCTCACCTTCGGGATGCTGTACCAGTACAGCGAGAACTTCATCAGCGTCTTCTCCCACGACGAAGTCGTTCATGGAAAGGGCTCGATGCTGATGAAGATGGCGGCCGGCTCGATCACCGAGAAGGCTCAGCAACTGCGCGCGCTGTACGGCTATATGTGGACCTATCCCGGCAAGAAGCTCCTTTTCATGGGCGGCGAGTTCGGCCAGTCCGCGGAATGGCGTTACGACCGGAGCCTCGACTGGCACCTGTGCGAGTACATGGACCACGAGGGTCTCCGCAGGCTGGTGGCCGATCTGAATCGCCTTTACCAGGACGAGCCGGCGCTCGCCACCGGTGATTTTCGTCCGGAGGGCTTCCGCTGGATCAACGCCGGCGACAGTGAAAGCAGCGTTTACAGCTTCCTGAGACAGGCGGCGACAGGCCGTGATGTGTTTGCTGTTCTTGGTAATTTCACGCCCGTTCTCCGTTACAGCTACCGTGTCGGCGTGCCGCGGCCGGGTTTTTGGGCGGAGAAACTCAATACCGATTCCCAATACTACGGCGGAACGAACGAAGGCAATCAGGGGGGGCGGAATTCCGAGCCGGTCGCCTGCGATGGTTTCGAACAGAGCCTGTCGCTGACATTGCCCCCGATGTCCGTGGTGGCCTACAAGTGGACACCCGTTCCGGTCGAGGAGCAACCGGACAAGCGATCCGCTCCGAAGGCCCGGAAAGATTGAGCTTGCCTTCGTCAAAACTCTGTTAATCTCCGGGCAATCGTTTTTTCGGGTGTACGGATGCCCGTCGGCGTGACTAAAGTCGGGATCCCGCGAAACGTGCACCGTGTCGGGTGGTGGTGCGTCGGCTTGGCGGGTGGTGTTGACGCGTGGGTTCCTGATCCGAAGAAATGTCTTATGTTTGTCGATGAAACCAGGGTGGCTCTTAAAGCCGGAGACGGAGGCAAAGGATGCGTCAGTTTCCGCCGGGAGAAGTACGAGCCTTTCGGCGGCCCGAACGGTGGCGACGGCGGCAAGGGCGGGGACGTGGTCCTGCTCTGCGTGGACGACGTGGCGGATTTGTCGGTTTACCGCTACAAGCCCAACCACGAGGCGAACAATGGAGAGCCCGGGCGCGGTTCGGACCAGAACGGAAAGGCGGGGGCGGACTGTGTCCTGAAGGTTCCGCCGGGAACGGTGGTCATCGACGAAAACACCGGGAAACCGGTGGCGGAACTGATCGAAGACGGAACCCGGATCCTTCTGCTGCGCGGAGGGAATGGCGGCTGGGGAAACAAACGCTTCAAGTCGTCGGTAAACCAGGCCCCGCGCCGGGCCAACGACGGATTGCCGGGTGAATCGGGGCGTTACCGGATGGTGCTCAAAACCGTGGCGGAGGTCGGGCTGGTGGGGTTTCCGAACGCCGGCAAGTCGTCCCTCACCAACCGGATCACAAAAGCCCACCCGCGCTGTGCGGCATACCCGTTCACCACGTTGCACCCACAGATTGGCGTGATCGAATACCCCGAAAAATTCGAACGCGTCACTCTGGCCGATATCCCCGGCCTGATCGATGGGGCGAGCGACGACCGCGGGCTGGGACATCGATTTCTCCGGCACATCGAGCGCTGCCGCGTCCTGCTGGTTGTGGTGGATATCGCCGGCGTGGATCAGCGACAGCCGTGGGACGACTACCGGGCGCTGCTTCGCGAACTGGAACTGTATTCCCCGGAGCTCACGGCCAAGCAGCGCCTGATCGCCGCGAACAAGATGGACTTGCCGGCCGCTCGGGACAACTTGCGGCGTTTTGTCGGGGAGATCGACGAGGCGATCGTTCCGATTTCTTGTGAGGCCGGCGAAGGCCTCGATGAATTGCGCCGGGCGATCTTGAGGACGGTTCTGGAGATGCGTCGAACCGAGGTGAAACCGGCGGCGAACGACGGCTGACGCGGCCGCATCACCGGAACAACGATAAACGCAACCATGGCTACACACCGTTCACTTTTGATGCGCGCCAACCGGCGAATGGGCGCCAGTCTTGTCGATTACAATCTGGCGGATCTCTCGGAGCTCGAGGCCGCCAACGAGCGGCTGCTCGAAGTCGTCAAAGAAGGCATCGGCCGCCGCGCCTCCATCCTGGGGCTGCTCGCCACCGAAATGAACGCGGTCGATGAACGCGCTCTTATTTCCCGCCAGGTCGAAGAATTCAACCTCGCCCCGATCGCCCTCGGGCACGTGGAGCGGGATGAAACCCTGTTTCGGAAAATCGAGCCCGACCAGCTCTGGGCCACGTGGACCGTGCCCTTCGACATGCAGGACAATTTTGTCTTTCTCGCCACGGCGTATTATCTTAGCTCCTACGTCCGTGAGTACTGGGAAGAACTCCTCGGATGCCCGGTTCTTTGGTTCGTGGCGTCGATGAACGACCTCTCCGAGGTCATCGAATGGTACGCGAAGGAATTCGCGCAAAGGAGATAAGAGGCCATGGCGTTGGGTAGAATTCAGTCGGCGATCGTCAAACAGCTTTTGGAAATGAAGCTTCTCGACGCGGAGGCGTCGGAGAAGATCATGACTCTCTCCCAGGATCTCACCGGCGACGCGCTCGACCAGCTCTTGTTGAAAGAGTACGGATTGACGGAGTTTCGCCTGCTGGTGGCCAAGTCGCGGGTTTTCGGCATGAACCCGATCAGCCTGTCCCGCTTCCAGATTGATCCCGATGTTCTCGAGCGTTTTCCGATGGAAATGTGCCGGGAACACCGGGTTGTGCCGCTGGGTATGGTCGGGGACTTCGTGGTGGTCGCCTTCGCCAACCCGTTCGAGATGAACGCGGTCAACGAGATCCAGGAAGCGACCGGTCTCCAGGTGGTGCGTTTGCTGGCGAACTCGCACGAGATCGACCAAAAACTCAAGAAGGACGCCTCCGCGGAGAAAGTGGAATTCGGCGACGTGGTCGAGGCCATTGGCGAGGAGTTCGGCGACGACCAGGACGTCAAGGCGGAGGATCTGGAGGACGAGGAGTCCGGACCTATCATCCAGTTGGCCAACCGGATCGTCGAGGACGCGTACAAAGAGGGCGCGAGCGACATCCACGTCGAACCCGGCGAAAAGGAGCTGATGGTCCGCTACCGTATCGACGGAGTCTGCCAGGAAAAGCTGAAACTGCCCAAGAAGGTGGCCGGCGCCATTGTGGCACGCTTCAAGATCATGTCGAATCTCGACATCGCCGAACGCCGCCTGCCGCAGGACGGACGTATCATCTTCAAGCAGTACACCAAGAAAAATATCGATATCGATCTCCGTGTCTCCACCGCCCCCCTCAACCACGGCGAGGGCATTGTGATGCGTATCCTGGATAAGGAGAAATCGACTCTGCCCATGCCGGCGCTCGGATTCTCCGAGGACAATCTGCTTCGATACCGCAACGTGATCCAGCAGCCCTACGGCATGATCCTGCACTGTGGTCCCACCGGTTCCGGTAAATCGATGACCCTTTACTCGGCCCTCAACGAAATCAACTCGCCCGAACTGGTCATCCGCACGGCCGAGGATCCCATCGAATACACCCTGGCCGGCATCAACCAGATGCAGATGAGCCGCCAAATCGGACTCACCTTCGCCAGCGCACTGCGCGCATTCCTGCGTCAGGACCCCGACATTATTCTGGTGGGGGAGATCCGCGACAAGGAGACCGCCAACATCGCGGTGGAGGCCGCCCTGACCGGCCACCTTCTGCTCAGCACCCTCCACACCAACGACGCTCCCGGAACCATCGCCCGCCTTACCGATATGGGCATCGAACCGTTTATGATTTCCTCGTCCCTGCTCTGCGTCTGCGCCCAACGCCTCATGCGGCGGGTCTGCAAGAAATGCCGGGTCGCCTACGAGCCGGAGGGCCGCGAGAAGGATCTGATCGAGGCCGCCCTCGGCTGGTCGGGCACCATCTACAAACACAATCCCCGCGGCTGTCCGAATTGCAACGGACTCGGCTACCGTGGCCGCGTGGGAATTCACGAGCTGATGCAGATTTCGGACGAACTCGTCCAGGCGATCAACGACGAGAAGGAAACCGCCGAGCTCAAGAAGATCGCCATGCGCAACGGCATGCGAACGCTCCACCAAGACAGTATGCTCAAGGTGAAGGAGGGGCTGTCCACCATCGAGGAGGCGCTCGCCAACGTGCCTCCGGACCTTTGATTGGTTTTGCCGAGTTGATCGGGCGGGCGCATACGGTCGGACACAGCGCAAGAACAGGCCACTGAAACAGAATCGGACCTTGGCACGATGCAAGAATCATGGGTGGCATGAATTTCACTTTGCTTTGAAGGGGATAATCCGCTTTAGGATGGGCCATAAGTGAATCCGGAACTTCGCCGCGTGCGGGGTGGTTGCGGGAGACCGGAAAAAAACAAGCGAAAAAGCGAATCTATATGAGCATCAAGGCAAAGGAGGCGAATAAGCCGACCAAGAGCAACGGGATCGAGGAAATCGGGCATTTCGAGAACCAGAATACACAGGAGGCGATGAAAGCGTCCATTGTGTATCATTTGCAGCATACCCTGGCCCAGTCGCCGGACACCGCCACCCACCACGACTGGTGGGTCTCGACGGCTCTTGCGGTGCGGGACCGCATTCTGGAGGGCATGATCCGCACCCAGAAGACGTACACGCGACAGAACGTACGGCGGGTGTATTACCTGTCGCTGGAATACCTGATGGGCCGACTTCTGACCAACAACATGGTGAACGTGGGTATTCGCCGGGAGACCTGTGAGGCGTTGGAACAGCTCGGCCTGGATTGCGGGAGCATCAAGGAGGAGGAAGTCGATATGGGTTTGGGCAACGGGGGCCTGGGGCGTCTGGCCGCCTGTTTCCTGGATTCGCTGGCGACCCTGGATCTCCCCGCGGTGGGTTACGGGATCTTTTACGAATTCGGGTTGTTCCGCCAGGAATTCGTCAACGGTTACCAGATCGAACATCCGGACAACTGGATCCGCTTCGGCAATCCCTGGGTGATCGAGCGGGCCGACTACACGCAGAAGGTTCACCTTTACGGCCACGTGGAAGACCGGTTCGACGACCGCGGGGACCATGCCCCTGTCTGGGTGACGGACCATTGTGTGTACGGCGTGCCGTACGACGTTCCGATCGCCGGATACGAGACGAACACGTGCAACTTCCTCCGGCTGTGGGCGTCGAAGGCTTCGGAAGATTTCGATCTGCAGATTTTCAACGAAGGGGGATACGTGGAGGCCGTGCGCGAGAAAGCGGTGGGCGAAACGATCTCCAAAGTTCTGTATCCAAATGATCAGACGGAGTCCGGAAAAGAACTGCGGCTCGTG
>SLOW01000252.1 GCA_007132315.1 Opitutales bacterium | reverse complement strand
GAGCGGGCGACGAACGTGCGCCGGCCCTGGCGCCGGTCCTTCGAGCGAGCCATACATCGATTCCCGTTGACCTATTACGCGGGCGGCATCACCGCCTTGACTCTGCTCGGCACGTTCGTGTTCGCGCGGCATCTTGTTGAACTCGGTTCCCAGGGCGGGACGCTCGTGGGCCTCACCCTTGTCTTTCTGCTGGGCGCCAGTCAACTGGCCGTGGGATTGATGAACTGGCTGTCCGCCATGGTGCTCAAACCCCATGTCCTGCCGCGGCTCGATTTCTCCTCCGGCATTCCTCGAGATTGCCGTACCCTGGTCGCGATCCCCACCATGCTGAAAAGCGTTGAAGGAATCGAACGCCTCATCGACACCCTGGAGATCCACTATTTGGCGAATCGGGACCCGTGCCTGCATTTCGCCCTGCTCACCGACTTCGGCGATGCCCCCGAGGAGTTCATGCCCGGGGATCCCAAATTGGTCGAACAGGCGCGGGCCGGAATCGAAACGCTCAACCGCAAGTACTCACCGGAGCGACGGAATCGCTTTTTCCTGTTTCACCGTCCGCGTCGCCGGAACGATCGCGAGGGGGTCTGGATGGGATTCGAACGCAAGCGCGGAAAACTGGCGGACCTGAACGCGCTTCTGCGCGGCGACCGGGAGTGCTTCTCGGAAATCGCCGGGGAATTGCCGCACCTGCCGAAGGTGACCTACGTCATCACGCTCGACACCGACACCCACCTGCCGCGCGACGCCGCCAGGAAGCTGGTCGGCGCCATGGCCCACCCGCTCAACCGGCCGGTGTTCGACGCCGTACGCGGGATCGTTCGCCAGGGTTACGGCATCCTCCAGCCGCGGGTGGACGTGAGCCTGCCGGGCGCGCGGCGGTCCTGGTTCGTCCGCCTTTTCGCGGGCGAGGTCGGCATGGATCCCTACACGCGGCAGGTGTCCGATGCGTATCAGGATCTTTTCGGCGAAGGCTCGTTTATCGGCAAGGGCATTTACGACGTCGATGCCTTCCGACGGGCCACGAAGGACCGCTTTCCCGAAAACACCGTGCTCAGTCACGATCTCCTGGAAGGGTGCCACGCGCGATCCGGACTGGTCAGTGACGTCGAGCTGTACGAGGAACACCCCTCCCGGTACAACGTCGATATCGAACGGCGGCACCGCTGGACCCGCGGCGATTGGCAGATCTGGCAATGGCTCCTGCCGAGCGTGTACGGCGCCGGGGGTCAACGCACGCGCAATCCCCTTTCAGCACTTTCCCGGTGGAAGATACTCGACAACCTCCGACGCAGTCTCGTTCCGGTCGCCTTGATGCTCTTGTTGCTGGGCGGCTGGTTTCTCCCGCCCGAACTCGGTATCATCCCCGCGCTTTCGGTTCTCGCTATCCTCGCTCTTCCAACGGCACTGGCGGCCGGCGTCAACCTCCTGCGCAAACCGACCGATCTGCCGTGGGCGATCCATCTGCGTGGCGCCGCCTCGTCCACCGGTCGTCAACTCGGCCAGCTCGTCCTCTCCGTGGCGTTCCTGCCCTACGAAGCCTATAACAACCTGAACGCGATCGGCCGGGCACTCACACGGCTGCTGATCACCGGCAAGCGGCTGCTGCAATGGCAGACCTCCAGCGATGCCGAAGCCGCGACCCGCTCGACACTATCCGGCTTCCACACCGCGATGTGGATCGCACCGGCGGTCGGCGTGGCGACCGGGATCCTCCTGACCGCTACACAATCGGCCCAGCCGCTTCCGGTGCTTCCGTTCCTCGTTCTTTGGCCGGCGGCTCCCGCGATCGCCTGGTGGATCAGCCGGCCGATCATAGCCGAGGTTCCACCACTAACCGCCGAGCAGAAAACCTTTCTCCGTTGTTCTGCGCGCCGGCACTGGCATTACTTCGAGACGTTTGTAACCGAAGAGGAGAACTGGCTGCCGCCCGACAATTTCCAGGAAACCCCCAAACCCATGATCGCGTCCCGGACCTCGCCCACGAACATCGGCCTGGCCCTGCTCGCCAACCTGGCGGCGCGGGATCTCGGATACCTTTCGGCGGGCGGTTTGATTGAGCGCACGGAAAACACCCTCGCCACCGTGCGGAAAATGGAAGGCCATCGGGGTCACCTTTTCAACTGGTACGAAACCCGCACCCTGAAACCGCTCCTGCCGCATTACGTGTCCAGTGTCGACAGCGGCAACCTGGCGGGACACCTGATGACCCTCGCCGCGGGATTGCGCGAGCAGCCCGACGTAAAAATCCATACGCCCGAGGTGTTCGCCGGGCTGGGCGACACCTTGAGAATCCTGCGCGGTCACCTTCGGCACGACTCCGGGCTGGCCGAACTGGAGGCCGAATTTACGACCGCTCCGGACGATTTGCGCGGGGCGCTCGCCCTGCTCGAACGGGCCACCGCGGAAGCCCGGATGATCGATGCGACAGCCGACAATGAAGATGAGTGCCGTCGCTGGGCCCGCTCGTTGAAGCAGGACTGCGAAGGCCATTTGGAGGACATGCGCTTTCTCGCGCCCTGGCTGTCCCTGGACAACCCGTCCGGGGTCGAGGATGAGCTCGGTCAGCCGGGCGAAGTCCCCACGCTGCGTGACATCGCCAACTTCGACAGAACCCTTTGCCCCCGGCTCGAAGCGCGCTTGCGGGATCCCGCGGCCTCTGACTCGAAATCGCCGGAGAACACGTCCCGGCAAACCGGGGCACTTCTCGACGCCGTGCGAACGGCCGCCAAACGCGCCCATGCGCGCCTCGTTTCTTTGGAGGGGCTTGCATGGACGTGCGACCATCTCGCCGCAATGGATTTCGGTTTTTTGTACGATACCTCCAGAAATCTGTTCACAACCGGCTTCAACGTCGGTGAATGCCGGAGCGACAGCGGCTTCTACGACCTCCTCGCCTCGGAGGCGCGGCTGGGCAGTTACGTCGCCATCGCACTGGGGCAGATCCCGCAGGATCATGGGTTCTCCATGGGCCGGCTGCTGGTCGCTTCGCGCGGAGAGCCGATCCTGGTTTCCTGGAACGGCTCCATGTTCGAGTACTTGATGCCGCTCCTGGTGATGCCGAATTTCGAGAACACCCTGCTCGACCACACCTGCCGGGCGGCGGTGCGCAAACAGGTCGAATACGGAAAATTGCGGGGCGTGCCGTGGGGCATATCCGAATCGGCCTACAACCGGACCGACGTCCACTTGAACTACCAGTACCGTGCGTTTGGCGTGCCCGGCCTCGGATTGAAACGCGGGCTGGCCGAGGATCTGGTCATCGCTCCCTACGCCACCGTGATGGCGCTGATGGTCGCCCCCAAAGAGGCCTGTGAGAATCTGCAGCGGCTGGCAGCCGAAGGGCTCGAAGGCGACTACGGATTTTACGAATCGGTGGATTATACCCCGTCCCGCCTGCCGCCCGACGAATCCAGCGCCGCGGTCCGGGCGTTTATGGCGCATCATCAGGGCATGAGTTTGCTCGCCCTCGACAACCTGACACACGGCCGCCTGATGCAGCGGCGTTTCATGGCTTGTCCGTTACTCAAGGCCACGGAGCTCCTGCTCCAGGAACGCATGCCGAGGACTGCTGTCGGGGTGCTTTCCGAAAACCGGAAACTTGACGAATCCAATCTGCTCATAGGGGATGGCGAAAGCGGCATGCGGGAATTCACCGATCCCACGCCCGCTGCTCCGGAGATCCATCTGCTGTCCAACGGCCAATATCATGTCGTCATCAGCAGCGCCGGCGCCGGCTGCAGTCGCTGGCGCGACCTGGCTGTGACCCGCTGGCGCGAGGACGCCACGTGCGATTGCCGGGGTCTGTTTGTCTATCTGCGGGACGTGGAGACCGGGGAATTCTGGTCCACCGCGTATCAACCCACCCGGCACGCCACCGATGGATACGAAGCCATTTTCAGTCAGGCGCGAGCCGAATTCCGCCAGCATCAACAGGACCTCGAAGTCCACACGCGAATCAGTGTCTCGCCCGAGGACGACGTCGAGCTGCGCCGCGTCACCATCACCAATCATTCGGCCCGTGAACGAACGATCGAGTTGACGAGTTACGCCGAGGTGGTGATGGTGCCCCAGGCGGCCGACGAAGCGCATCCGGCTTTCAGCAACCTTTTCATACAAACCGAATTCGCCCCGGAATCCTCCGCCCTGTTCGCCACCCGCCGCGCGCGTTCCGACGAGGAAAACCCGCCGTGGCTCCTGCACATGATGCTGGACCCAACGGGCAAACCGCGGGACCTCTCCTGCGAAACCGACCGGGTCCGTTTTCTCGGGCGCGGTGGACGTCCGGAAGCACCCGCCGCCATGCGGCGCGCTTCGCCCTTGTCGAACACGGTGGGTTCCGTGCTCGATCCGATTGTGGCGCTGCGGCGCAAGGTGGTTCTGCCCGCGCACGGGAAAGCCGTCATCGACCTGGTTTTGGGCGCGTCCGAAAGCCGCGAGGGCGCCCTCGCCCAGGTGGAGAAATACCAGAGCGCCCGTATGGCCGAACGCGCGTTCGATTTGGCCTGGGTACACAGCCAGATCACCCTCCAACAGCTCGACGCCAGCGAGGCGGATGCGCAACTGTACGCGAAAATGGCCGGAGCGTTGGTTTACGCCGACCCCGCCCTGCGGGCGAATCCCACCGTACTCGCCAGGCCATGGCGTCGGTCTACCGGCGCCTCGTCCGCCCCGACGACCGGGTCATCCAGCTCTTCGATCCGCCCTTCGACCATTCGGACCTCAACCCCGGTTACATCAAAGGCTACATCCCGGGCGTGCGCGAAAACGGTGGACAGTACACCCACGGCGCGATCTGGACCGCCATGGCGTTCGCCCGAATCGGCGAAACCGAGCACGCCTGGGAACTGTTCGCGATGCTCAATCCCGTCCATCACCGCGACACACCCGAACGGATGGCCGTCTATAAAGCGGAACCGTACGTCGTCGCCGCCGACATCTACGGAGTCGTTCCGCACACCGGCCGCGGCGGCTGGTCTTGGTACACCGGCTCGGCCGCCTGGATGTACCGCCTGCTCACGGAAACCCTCCTCGGCATCCACCGTGAAGGCGACCACCTCCGCCTCTCCCCACGGGTGCCTAAAAACTGGACCACCCATAAGGTGCATTACCGCTTCTATCAGACGGTCTATCACATCACCTTCACCCGCATCCCTGACGACGGCCCAAGCACCCTCAGCCTCGACGGACGCCCCCTGTCCGACAACCGCCTCCCCCTCCGCGACGACCACCGGGAACACACGGTGGAAATGACATTCCGGCAGGAGCCATGAATCAGTGGCGCCGCGCTTCAGCCGGCGGTCGGGACCCCGCCGGCAAACATCTACGCGGCAATCACCCACATCCCGATGGGCGGGCACGCATGGGAACCGGTGTATCTCTTCATTCAAACACCGTTTCAAATCGTCATCCTGGTTCGGGTATATTGGTTTACGATCAGAAGCGATGCTTCTGGCCGGGAAATATTTCGCAGTGGCTGATATTGCTTCCCACAAACTTCGTTTCTCAGGCCTACCGGATTGGTTTGCCACGCCAACACCCCTTGTCCTTTACCCCGGCACTACCCGATTACCAAACAGACGATGCCGCTCACTGCAACCATTACGCCCACCACCTGGATCCGCGTCATGCGTTCGCAAAGGATCCCAAACGCAAGCAGGCTGGATCCATCCATCACCGCGAGAGCAAAGGCAGTGAAGCCAACTCCCTGGCACACGCCGGTGGCGGCGATCAATCCCCACGCATTTGGCAACCCGAAACGTTCGGGAGCCTTCAGGGTCCAAAGCAAAAGAAGCGGCGGTATCGATCCCGCCAGAACCATCGTCACCGGCCAAAGAGGATTGTCGCTCGCGCCCTGCCCCAGAAACACAAAGGAGCATCCAAAAAAGATTCCCGCGAGGATGCCGTCCACAATATCGGTGAGATCGCCAGTAGGACGACCGCCAACCTCCTGGCGACCTTCGTTTCTCCGGATGCCAAGAAGCAGGGCGACGGTAACCGTCAGGACCCCGAGAATCGCGATACCCGAAGGACGTTCTCCAAGGGCGATGCCAATGATAAAAGGCACTGCGGCTGAGAACACACCCATAACAGTCGCGACCCATCCCATCGCCCCGCGGGTCAGGTAACATGAAAGGGGAAATCCTCGGATTTGGGTTAAATTAGGGCGGTTCAAGAGTTCCTAACACCAAACCAAAGGATTCTTCCATGAACGACAGTAATATATTCGTAGGAATCGACTTCCACAAGCGTTATTCGGTGATTTCAGCTCAGGATATCGCCGGCAATCGCCTGCTCGAGGCCCGTGTTAGCCCGACTTTCTCAACTGGAGCCCGATTTTCACGTAAGTCGTTGATAAGCGACCATAGGTCTCCACTACAAGGTTTCTGTTTTCGATTCGATTTTCGGTGGCGGCTGAAG
>SLOW01000107.1 GCA_007132315.1 Opitutales bacterium | reverse complement strand
GGCGTCCCCACCGGGGGCGTCGTCCGGGAGGGGCGGAAAAGCCGGGAGTATCCGGACGGCGTCCCCACCGGGGGCGTCGTCCGGGAGGGGCGGAAAAGCCGGGAGTATCCGGAGGAATAACGATGGAGGCGTTTCTCACAGGGGCGGCGGTCGCGCTGGTCGTGATCATTCTGATTCCGTTTTACCGCGTAGTCTGGGGCCCCACGGCGTTCGACCGCCTTCTCGCCATTGGGGCGATGGGTGCCAAGACGGTGTCGCTGCTGTGCATTTTCGGTTTCCTGTACGATCGCTTTTACATGTTCGCGGACATCGCGATCGCATACGCCGTTCTGAACTTCATCGCCGGAATCGCGGTAGCCAAGTATTTCAGCAAGCAGGGAAGGAGGGCGGGCACATGAGCGTGTTGCAGAACGGTGTGGCCGGCGTCCTGATCGTCCTGGGGCTCATCATCATGCTGGTGGGAAGCATTGGGATCCTGCGCCTGCCCGATTTTTACACCCGGAGCCACGCCGCCAGCAAAGTGGATACGACCGGGATCATTTTCCTGCTGTTGGGCCTGGCGGTGTTGCAGGGATGGAATCTGGCGATGGTGAAATTGATGATCGCCGTCGCCATCATCATGTTGGCGAATCCCGTGGCGATTCACGCGCTCTCGCGCGCCGCCTGGATGCACGGCGAGCGGCCGTGGATGCGAAAAAAGGAGGGGGAGGATTAAACCGATGAACTGGCTGGTTGAAATCGTTCTTTACCTCCTCCTGCTCACCACGGCGCTGCTGGCGTTGTCGGTCCGCGATCTGCTCGCCGGGGCGGCGGCGGCGACCGCGTTCACGTTCACGATGGCGTTGCTGTTCATTTCGATGGGGGCGATCGATGTCGGTTTCACCGAAGCGGTCGTCGGCGCCGGCATTGTTGGGGTGTATTTTTTCGCCGCCATTTATCAAACGTCGAGGGGGACGCGGGATTGAAAATTTTTAATTACATCATGCTGGTCGTGTTCGCCGGGCTGATGATTTACGCCACCCTGCACCTGCCGGAACGGGGCAATCCGGAAGCGCCCATGCACCAGGAGTTGAACCTGGTCGGAAAACCGGTGGCCGGCGCCTATTTTATTCAGAACGCCTACCGCGATGCGGCCACGCCGAACATGGTCACGGTTGTCCTGGCGGACTACCGCAGTGTGGATACGCTGGGCGAGGTGATCGTGGTGTTCACGGCAGGCGTGGCTTGTTTCCTCATTTTGCGCAGGAGGGAGACCGATGACTCATAAGTCCGTCAGTATCATCATTCTGGTTGCCAGCCGCGCGCTGGCGCGGGTGATCCAGCTGTTCGGCATTTACGTGATCATTCACGGCCACTACAGCCCGGGTGGCGGATTCCAGGGCGGCGCTCTGCTCGCGGCCGGGGTGATCCTGATGCGGATGGCCTACGGGAGGGAGGCGTCGCAATCCGAGGTGTCCACCGGAGCCGCGATTCCACTCGCCTCGATCGGCGCTCTGCTGTTCGCGGGAACCGGACTGATCACCCTCGCGTTCGGCGGGCACTACATGGACTACGGCGCCGTTCCGGTCCCGGGCATCGAGGAACCGATCGTGCGGTATTACGGCATCCTTCTGGTCGAGTTCGGCATCGGGCTCGCCGTGATGACGGTGTTGGTGGCCATCTTCGATGATATGCTGAGCGTTCCGCCCGAGGAACGGGTGGAGGGCGGCGCGCCGGACGAAAGTTCGGATCCGGTCCCGGTTGAACGACGGAATCCAATGACGCGATGATCGAGCTTCTACATGATTATTACGCGTACTGGGCGATCATGCTGCTTCTCGTGATCGGCCTGTACGGCATGCTGATCAAGAAGAACCTCATGAAGAAGGTGATCGGAATGGTGATTTTTCAGAATTCGATCATTCTGCTGTTTGTCGCGGCGGCGTTCAAATGGGACGCTACCGTGCCGGTGCTGGACGCCGCCCACCCGACCGAGAATGTCGCCAATTACCTGAATCCGCTTCCCCATACCCTCATGCTCACCGCCATTGTGGTGGGCGTGGCGATCGTCGGCGTCGCGTTTGCCTTGCTCATCGCCATCTACCGCAACTTCGGAACCCTGGAGGAGCCCGAACTGATGGAAAGGATGCGCGGCGAATGACGGATCCCTGGACTCATCTCGCCGTCGGCATCCTGCTGCCGCCGTTTTTCGGCGCGCTGGTGGCCGCGTTGTTTCCCGATCGGCGCCGGAATGGCGCCTGGTTGGCCGCCGTGGTTTCATCCGGCCTGACGTTCGCCGCCTCCCTGGGGGGCCTGGCTTACGCCGTGATCGAAGGCCCCGTGCGCTACCACCTCGGCGGCTGGCAGCCCCCCATGGGCATCGAACTGGTGATGGATCCGCTGGCCGCTTTTTTCTGCGCGGTGGTGACCGGCATGACGTTTTTTGTGTTTATTCACGGCCGGAGTGTGGTCGAGCGGGAGACGCCGCACAAAGCGGTGCCCTTTTACAGTGCCGCGCTCCTGTTGCTGGGAGGGTTGTTGGGCATCGTTTTGACGGGGGACCTGTTCAACCTGTACGTGTTTCTCGAAATCAGCTCCCTGGCCGGCTACGCGCTGGTGGCGATCGGGGATCGGCGGGCGCCCGTCTCGGCGTTCCGGTACCTGATCCTGGGAACCATCGGGGCTTCGTTTTACCTCCTGGGCGTGGCGTTTCTGTTCATGGAAACGGGGTCTCTGAACATGAACGACGTCGCCGAAGTGGTTCCGGTCATGGGCGAATCACCCGCGACCCTGGCCGGGCTTGTTCTGATCGTGCTGGGAATCGGTTTGAAGATGGCTCTGTTTCCGATGCACGGCTGGCTGTCGGACGCCTACACCTACGCCACATCCACCGCCACCGCGATTATCGCTCCGATCGGAACCAAGGTCGCGGCGTACGTCCTGATCCGCACCTGCTTTCACATGTTCGATCCGGAGTTTGTCCGTGCGGAAATCCCGCTTGCCGACATCCTCGGCTACCTCGGGGCCGCGGGGATCGTCTGGGGTTCCATCATGGCGATCGCCCAGAACGACCTGAAGCGCATGCTGGCGTTCAGCAGCGTATCCCAGGTCGGATACATCGCCCTGGGCGTGGGGCTGGCCTCGCCCTATGGCCTGATCGGGGCGGTGCTGCACACGCTCAACCACGCGGTCATGAAGGCGTGCCTCTTCCTGGTGAACACGAATCTTCACCAGCGCCTCGGTCACACCAGGATCGACCGCCTGGACCGCACCACCCGCATTCGCATGCCCTGGACCATGGCGGCGTTCACGGTCGCGGCGATTTCCATGATCGGACTTCCGCCCACCGCCGGGTTTTTCAGCAAGTGGTACCTGGTGCTGGGGTCGTGGGAGCAGGCGAACTACGTCTTCCTGGGCGTGATTGTGATCAGCAGTCTGCTCAATGTGGTGTATTTCTTCCGCGTCCTGGAGAAGGTTTACCTTCGATCCGACGGCGAGGCGTACGACGACGCAAGCGAGCGCGAGGACGCCGGGGTGCGCCGCGAGGAGGTTCGCGCCTCCATGCTCTTCCCGACCCTGTTTCTCGGGGCGAGTCTGCTGGTCCTCGGGCTGGCCAACGCCTACATCGTGATTCACGTCATTCGCCCGATGATTCCCGCGGGACTTTGAGTCCGCGGCCGATTGTTTCCCAATGTCGATTCATCCTTTGTTTTAACCATCCGTGCCGATAGCAGAAACGTACAGTTCTTCGATTCCCTTCTGGGCCCTCGTGGTTTCCCTTCTGGCCACACCGTTCATCCTGTGGTCGTCCCGGCGGCCGAACCTGCGCGAGTTCTGGACCCTGTTGGCGGCGGTGATCAAATTCGCGCTGGTTCTCACGTTGCTGCCGGGCGTGCGGGAAGGCAGGGTCGCGGAATTCGTTTTGCTGGAAATCGCCGAGGGTATAGAACTCTCCCTGCGGGCGGACGCGTTCGGAGTCTTTTTCGCGGTGATCGCATCGGGGTTGTGGATACTGACTTCATTCTACTCCATCGGATACATGCGGGGCCACCACGAGAAGAAGCAGACTCGCTATTTCGCCAGCTTCGCGGTCAGTCTCTCCGCCACCATCGGGATCGCGTTTTCGGGGAATCTGCTGACCTTCATCATCTTCTACGAGATGCTGACCCTCGCCACCTATCCCCTGGTGGTGCATTCGGAGAACCGCGAGGCGATCCGGGCCGGTCGTCAGTACCTGGCCTATGCCCTCACCGCCGGACTCCTGCTCGTGGCCGGAGCGGGTTGGATCTATCAGATGACCGGCACCCTCGACTTCACCCCGGGCGGGGTGCTGGAGGAGGGGATGCTGAGCGCTTCCGGCATGCGGGTGCTGTTTTTTATGCTCCTGATCGGGGTGGCCGTGAAGGGCGGTATCATGCCCCTGCACAGTTGGTTGCCGGCCGCCATGGTGGCGCCGACTCCCGTCAGCGCCTTGTTGCACGCGGTCGCGGTGGTCAAGTCCGGGGTGTTCGGCGTGGTCCGCATGGTCGGGTTCGTTTTCGGGCCGGAGGTGATGGGAGCCTACGGCTTGAGCACCATTCTGGCGGTTTTCGCGGGCATTACCATCGTGTTGGCGTCGTTGATCGCCCTGCGCCAAAACAACCTGAAGCGCCGCCTGGCTTACTCCACCGTCGCCCACCTGTCCTATATCGCGCTGGGCGCAGCTCTGCTCAACGCGGACGGATTCACTGGCGGAATTCTGCATATTTCCACCCACGCCACGATGAAGATCACGCTCTTTTTCTGCGCGGGGGCGATTATCGTGCACCTGCACCGGGAAAACGTGACTGATCTCGACGGCGCCGGACGCGCCATGCCCTGGACGTTCACGGCGTTTGCCATCGGGGCGATGGGGCTGACCGGACTGCCGCCGATCAACGGATTCTTGAGCAAGTGGTTCCTGTGTATGGGAAGTCTGGATGCCGGCGCCTGGGCGGTCCTGGGGGTCCTGCTGCTCAGCGGCCTGTTGAACGCGGCTTATCTGTTTCCGGTCGTTTACCGGGGATTCTTTTGCTTCTCGAACCAGTTCGAGGGGAAGGGGGAGGCTTCTCCGTTCATGGTGGTGCCGTTGACCATCACCGCCGTGCTTTCGATTGTGTTCTGTCTGTTTCCAAACGTCCTGTTCGGCCTGTTCGACCTGGCGTCCGCGGTCGCGGATTCCGTTCTGGGGACCCATTGAAAAACATGAATGCGAAGAGTTGGATCGTATTGGCATTGATCGTCGGACTGACGGGGTTTTTCGAATACCGTCACGACTTGGAGGGCATCCCCCTTTACTACGCGTATTTCGGCGTGCTGGGCTGCCTGCTCATGCTTTTTGTCACCAAAGGCGTGGCCAAGAAACTCTTGAGCCGCAAGGAGGATTATTATGAGCGGAGCTGAGTTCCCTCCCGCATTGTTCTGGCTGGCCGGAGCCGCTTTGCTGCCGTTCTTGAGCGGCCGGCTCCGCGCCTGGGTTTGTTTGATTCTCCCCGCGCTGGCCTGCGGATATATCGCTCTGCTTCCGGAGGGGGCGTCGCTGGGCGCGTCGTTCCTCGGATACGACCTGGTCTTCCTCGATACGGACGAAATGTCGCGGATGTTCGGCCTCGTCTTCGCCGGGGTGTCGGCGGTGGCCGGCCTTTACGCGTGGCATGTGCGCGAGTTGCGGCAGCAATTGGCCGCAATGCTTTATGCCGGGGGTGCGCTTGGGGTGGTCTTCGCCGGCGATTTCCTGACGCTGCTTGTGTTCTGGGAACTCATGGCCGTCGCCTCGGCCCTGCTGGTCTGGGCGGGCGGCACGACGCAGGCGGGATCGGCCGGTTTCCGGTATCTGATTTTCCACCTGCTGGGCGGCAGTTTGCTGCTGGCCGGAATCGTGATCGAGTTTCACGCCAGCGGCGACCTCGCCGTTCGGGCCTTCGCGGAGGAAGTTACGCCCGGTCGCGTTCTCATCTTGCTCGGCGTGCTGGTGAACGGCGGCATGCCCGGCCTCCATGCCTGGCTTCCCGACAGTTACCCCAAATCGACCGTTACGGGAGCCATTTTCCTCAACGCCTTTACCACGAAGACCGCGGTATACGTGCTCGCGGTGTGCTTCCCGGGTTGGGAGGTTCTCTACGTTTGCGGTTTGATCATGGCGCTCTACGCCGTGTCGTACGCGGTGCTCGCCAACGACATCCGGTTGATCCTGGCGTACCACATCATCAGCCAGGTCGGATACATGGTGGCGGCGATCGGAATCGGGGGTGATTTCGCGATCAACGGAGCCGCCGCCCACGCCTACAACAATATCCTCTACAAAACCCTCATGTTCATGGGGGCCGGCGCGGTGCTGTACCTGACCGCCGAAACCCGGCTCACCCACCTCGGCGGTCTGTTCCGGCGGATGCCGTGGGTTGTCGCGCTCTACCTGGTGGGAG
>SLOW01000239.1 GCA_007132315.1 Opitutales bacterium | reverse complement strand
CTCCCATTCCCGGAATCGCCAAGCGCGGCAAGCAGGTTTACATGGACCTCGGGTGTATGTACTGCCACACCCAGCAGGTTCGAAGGCCGGGTTACGGGGCGGACGACGAACGGGGCTGGGGCGACCGCCAGTCGGTGGCCCGCGACTATATCAATCAGGAAGTCGTTCAGTTGGGAACCATGCGCACCGGACCCGACCTGAAGACCATCGGACAGCGGCAGCCCTCCCGGGAGTGGCATCACCTGCACCTCTACAACCCGCAGATCACCTCGCGCGGCTCCAATATGCCGCCTTACCCGTTTCTCTATGAAAAGCGCCGGATCGAGGACGATCCTTCGCCGCGAGCATTGAACCTGCCCGACGAATTCGCGCCGCCGGAAGGGTACGAAATCGTGCCCACGGCGCGTGCGGAAGCGTTGGTTGAGTACATGTTGAGTCTCAAGATGGATTACGATTTGCCGGAGGCGCCGCGATGACGAGTGACCCGAATCAGAACAAGAAGGACAGGCCCGGGAAGGACACCGATCCGCGTTTGGAACAGGGCGGCGCCACCGACCAGAGCATTCAGGATGTTCACGCCACCCTGTTGCGCGAAAAAGAGGAGCCCTACGAGGGCTACCCGCGCATGCCGCTCTTTGTTGTCTTTCTCTTTTCCGGGCTTATGCTCGTGGGGGCGATTTATATGGCGGAGTATTCGGGCCGATTCGATCCGATGATTTTCGACGAAACCATGGCGCCCGACCGCGAGCCGGCCGAGCCTGAAGAGGTGGATCCGATCGTCCTCGGCGAGCGGGTGTACCGCCAGCAGTGTATGGCCTGTCACCAGGCGAACGGCGAAGGGGTCGCGGGCGCGTTTCCGCCTCTCAACCAGACCGAGTGGGTGACCGGTTCCGTCGATCGGCTCACCCGCGTCGTGCTGCACGGCCTGGACGGCCCCATCGAGGTCCGCGGCAACACCTATGACGGTTTGATGCCGGCGTTCGGGCATCTCGATGACGAGCGGGTCGCCGCCGTACTGACGTACATCCGGCAGGCCTGGGACAACGACGCCTCCGAAGTGACCGAGGATGAGGTGGCCGCGATCCGCGACGAAGTCGGCTCCCGCGGAAACTGGACCGCCGACGAGCTGGAGCCCTACACGGACTGAGACATTGGAGGCGATGCGGTCGGATTGGCCGCGAAATTCTTTCAAGGAATATCCTGAAAATCCGATCCGTTTTGTGTTAGGCTCCCGAGCGTTATGTCGAGTTGTTGCACATCGCCGGCCTCGATCGAGGAAAAGCCTTCCGGTCGGGACGACACCGCGGCCGCGCGCGAGTGGTTGAAGCTAGGTGTGGCGGCGTTGATCGCCGGCCAGACCATGGTCTTTGGCCTGGGGATCAACATCACGCCGCCGGAAGGAACGACCCGCTGGGTCATTCACGGTCTCTTGGCCGTTTCGGTCCTGGCGGTGTATCTGCTCGCCGGGCTTCCGCTGACCCGCGAAGCGTTCCGTCAGCTTCGCCGGGGCCGGATCGTGCTGGAGCAACTCTTCCTGGCCGGGATCGCCGGAGCTTTTTTTGCCTCGCTGCACGCCACGCTGACCTGGCACGGCGATGTCTATTACGAAATCGTCGCCGTCCTGATCGCCATTTACACGTTCGGCAATCTCATCCGCCGGCGGCGACGCCAGGCGGCGCTGAGGTCGGCCGACGAACTGCGCCGGGAATTCGAGGTGTGCCGCCGCCTCACCTGCTGCGGCTCGGAGAACGAGATTCCCCTGGACGAGGTCGAGCCGGGCGACCGCCTGGCCGTGCATGCGGGCGACGGGGTGCCGGTGGATGGCCGGATTCTCGAGGGAGTGAGTTTCGTGCGGGAGACGCCCTTGACCGGAGAACCTTTTCCGGTCGTGCGGCGGGCGGGCGACGACATTTTCGCCGGGACCTACGTGCTAGACGACCGGCTGGTGATCGAAGCGCGGGCGGCCGGCGGCGAGCGCCGGCTGGACGGATTGCTGCGCCGGGTGAGTGAGGCCCGGGAACGCCCGTCACGCATCCAGGAGGAGGCCGACCGGCTGGTGTCCTGGTTTCTACCGATGGTACTGGTGGTTTCCCTATCGACCCTCGTGTTCTGGACCTGGTCGGCGGGCTGGGTGACCGGTCTTTTCAACGCCCTCGCGGTCCTTGTGGTCGCATGTCCCTGCGCCATGGGGCTGGCGACGCCGATCGGGATCTGGAACGGCCTGAGCGCTCTCGCTTCCCGGGGTGTTGCCGCCTTTTCCGGCGACTTTATCGACCGCGTCGGCCGGGTGGACACCGTTGTTTTCGACAAGACCGGAACCCTTTCCGAAGAGAATTTGAAGTTGGTCGATTTTGCCTGCGCCTCGGCGTACGAGCGCGAACGGGTCAAACAGTGGGTGGGGACGTTGCAGGCGCACAGCCGTCATCCGGTGGCACGCGCGTTCCGCGACTGGCAATCGGCGGGGACGGCGGGCGAGGTCTCCGATTTTCGTGTTATACCGGGAATCGGTGTCGAGGGGGTGGTGACGGTGACGGGAGACCGGCCGAGGCATGTCCGCATCGGCAACGAAAGGGTTCTCGCCGAATCGGGCGATTCCGTCCTGGCTCCCCTGCGCGAACAGCTGGTCGCTGCGGCGCGTCCCTCGCACGAACTTTACGTGGTGATCGACGGCGAGCCGGCCGCTGTCGGTGTCCTGCGCGAGACTCTGCGCGAAACCGTTGACGAGGCCTTTCGGGAGCTCGAGGACATGGGGATCGAGGTGCACGTCATGACCGGCGACCATCAAACCAGCCTGGCGGGGCTGAACTGGCGAAACGTTCGGGCCGGGCTCCTGCCCGAGGAGAAGGCGGAACTGGTCCGGGAACTGCGGGCATCGGGAAAACGCGTCCTGTACGTCGGCGACGGCGTCAATGACTCGGCGGCCCTGGCCGCCGCGGACGCCGGGCTGGCCCTCGCATCGGGAGCTGGTCTGGCGAGGGAAGCCGCCCGGGCCGAACTGTTCGGCGCGAACCTGTTGGCGGTGCCGCGCGCGGTGGCGCTCTGCCGCCGCCTGCTGCGGGGGATCCGGAACAATCTGCTGTATGCCGGCATTTACAACGTGATCGGGATTTCTCTGGCCGCTTCCGGCGTGCTGCATCCAGTGGTGGCGGCGCTGTTGATGGTGGTTTCCAGTTTCACCGTGACCGTTCGGGCGTTGCGTTTCAGCGACGAACGCCCGTGGGAGAGGGCCGGGGCAGGCGCCCGTTCCGGAGCCGGCGGGGAGCATTCGGCCGACGAACCGCGCCTGGAACCGGCGCTGTTGCTGCGGACGCAGCGATGAACGCGGTGCTCGTTGACTGTCATCCATGGCCGGCATGAGTGCGGAACGTGACCAACCCGAACCGTTGATTCCGCTGTTTGGCGGAAGGACGGGCTGGAGGCTGGCCGGGGTGATCGTGCGCGGGTTGCTGTACTGGGGCGCGCTGACCGTGGTTTATACGGTCTGCTTTGCCGCCGCGGGCGCGTTGACCGGGGTGGTTGCTTTTGTGGTGGTGGGGACGCTGGCGGGCATGGATTACACCGCGACCGAAATGGCGGCGAGCGGTCTGCGGAACGGCGGTTTCTTCATGCTGATGTGGGCGCCGGGGCTGGCCATGGTGTTATGCATGATTCAAGCCCGGCGGCGATGGGAGGAGCGCAACCGCGCGTCCGGTCCTCAGTGAATGACCAGGGTGAGCCGGGCTGAAGGGCGCGACCAGCGCCGCGCCAGCTCGCGTATCAGACCGATCGCCTCGCGGTATTCCTCGCGCGCCCTGCGGTTCCAGCGTTTTCCCGCAGGCCGGACGCTTTCGGCCAAATTGGTGACCATCAGGGTCGCGGCGGGTTCGGAGGCGAGACTCTTCAGTCGCTCGATCAGCGCGTTTCGAGCCCACAGGGGAGAAAATCCTTCCGGACAGGCACCCGCGTCCCAGTGGGCGAACCCGCCCGGGCGCTCACTCGAAAAGGTCGATCGCAACTCGATGGCCGCCTGTCGGAAACGATCGAACGCCACGGTTTTCGAGTCCGTTCGATCGATCTCCGCCAGGCTCTTCTCCACCGCCCGCACGATCTGGAGCGCCAGGTAGGTCTGGTTTCCGGTGATCTCCGGAAGGAGGCTGTTGATCAGCAGGACTTTCTTGAGGTCGGACTGTTTCGTCGTCTTCACGGGACCGGATTGTCCTCCATTTTTCTCAGTTCTTCCGCGAAATCCGTGATATCGTGAAAATCTTTATAGACACTGGCAAACCGCACGTAGGCGACTTTGTCGATCGGCTTGAGTTTCTCCATGACGATCTCGCCGATCGCCTGGCTGGGAATTTCCGAACCGTGTTTTGATTCGAGCACGGCCATGACGTCGGAGACGATCATGTTGAGCTGCTCGGGATCCACCGGCCGTTTCTCACAAGCCTTGCGCAGGCCGCCGAGCAGTTTTTCGCGGTCGAAATCCTCGCCGCTGCCGTCGCGTTTGATCACCACCAGGTCCTCGTGCAGGATCTCCTCCGCCGTCGTGAAACGGTAGCCGCATTCCAGACATTCCCGCCGGCGGCGGATGACGCTGCCGTCGCGGCTGATGCGGGAGTCGATGACTTTGTCGTCGGTGGATGAGCAGCGGATGCAACGCATGGCGGTTCAGAGTTTTAGAAAATTGCGCAGCAACTGGATGCCGTTTTCGGTCGCCAGGGACTCGGGGTGGAACTGGACGCCCCAGATCGGCTCGGTCTTGTGACGGAGACCCATGATCTCGCCTTCACGGGTGCGCGCGGTGATTTCCAGGCAATCCGGGAACCCCTCGCCGTCCACGATCAGGGAATGGTAGCGGGTGGCGGCGAACGGGGACGGCATGTCGGCGAATATTTCCCGCCCGTCGTGTTCGATCGGAGACGTCTTGCCGTGCATCAGTCGCGGAGCGCGCACTACGCGGCCGCCGAAATACTGGCCGATGCACTGGTGCCCGAGGCACACGCCGAAGAGCGGTTTTTTTCCGGCGAAAGCCGCGATGAGATCGAGGCTGACTCCCGCTTCGTTCGGCGAGCACGGGCCGGGCGAGATGAGGACGTGATCGGGGTTGAGCTCCAGCGCTTCGTCGGGCGTGATCCGGTTGTTGCGGTAAATCCTCTGCTCGACACCGATCTCCCCGAAGTACTGGACGAGATTGTAAGTGAACGAGTCGAAGTTGTCGATGACGAGTAGCATGGGATTCCGGGAAGGAAGCTGCGGCGCGAACGGATAAAGGTTTGATATGCCGCTGAATTCAAAAAGGATTAAGCCGTTGTCGGCAAATGTAATATTAAAGCAATGTCTCAGCCATTTCAAATACTAGCCGCCGCGGACGGGGCGCCCGGTCCGCGGCGCGCGCGGTTGAGTACGCCGCACGGAACGATCGAAACCCCGGCTTTTATGCCGGTGGGAACGCAGGCCACGGTCAAGGCCATGACGCCCGCTCAGTTGGTGGATGTGGGAACGCAAGTCCTCCTGGGCAACACCTACCACCTTCACCTGCGACCGGGGTCGGATCTGATCCGGGAACTGGGCGGCCTGCACCGGTTTATGGGGTGGGAGGGTCCCATCCTGACCGACAGCGGCGGGTTTCAGGTGTTCAGCCTGGCCAAGATGCGCAGCATCACCGAGGACGGTATCGCGTTTCAATCCCACCTTAACGGGGAAAAGATTTTCCTCGGTCCGGCCGAGGCGATGCGGATTCAGGACAATCTGGGGTCGGACATCGCCATGGTGCTGGATGAGTGCCCGCCGTACCCGTGCCCGGAGCGCGACGCCCGGGTCGCGGTTGATCGGACCGTGCGCTGGGCGCGGGCTTGTCTGCGCGAGGCGGACGACCTCGGCTTCCGCGAGGACGGGCGCCTCGTCTTCGGCATCGTGCAGGGTTCGTCCCATCCCGAACTGCGACGTGAATGCGCCGAACAGCTCGCCGCGCTGCCGTTTTCCGGTCTGGCGGTCGGCGGAGTGAGCGTGGGCGAGCCGGAGGATGAGATGATGAGCCAGATCGCTGCCTCGGTGGAGGCGATGCCGGAAAACAAGCCTCGCTACGCCATGGGGTTGGGAACACCTCCCCAGATTCTGAAAATGATCGGGAACGGAATAGACCTGTTCGACTGTGTGATGCCCACCCGGCTGGCCCGGCACGGGTCGGCGTTCACGCCCGACGGCGTGGTCAATCTGCGCAACGAAGTGTTCCGCAAGGATTCCCGACCCCTGGTGGACGGGGCCGGTAACGAAACCTGCCGCGATTTCAGCCGCGCCTACCTGCGGCATCTGGTGGTGGCCGGCGAGACTCTCGGGGCCGTTCTCCTCAGCATTCACAACGTCCATTTCTTTCTCGATCTGGCGCGGCGGGCGCGGGAGCACATCGAACGCGGTGATTTCGACGTCTGGAGCCGGGCCTGGATCGACCG
>SLOW01000165.1 GCA_007132315.1 Opitutales bacterium | reverse complement strand
CATAGGAGGATAGTATAAATCTTACTGGATGAAATACAAACGAGAATCCTGAAAATCAACCCGAACACCGCTTAAAACCGAGCTGTGATTCCGGGAAAAACACTCCTATGGGATGCTTGTGGATGTTTTTTCGAATTCTGGTCAATCAATGATTGGGACTCTCCTGGGCGATTGCAGTATTGCCATAAATCAATCACCCGCTGGAAAAGCTACTCCCGGTGCATCGCACTCAATTGGATTCATGCGCGAAGTCCACGAACCGAACGAACATGTCCGTCTTTACGAATGAAGCGAGTCAGGGCGATTTAACCAGGCGGAAGCCGGTGTGGATGGCTCCGGAGTCGGGCTCGCCGCGGCCGCGGGTGCCGACCATGTAGCGGGTGCAGTACTGATCGGTGCAGAGGAAGGAGCCGCCGCGGGTGACGCGTTTGGGGATGTGGGGTTCGCTGGGGTCGAAACTGCTGTCGGGGCCGGTGGGATTGCGAACCGCCTCGTCCGGAACGGCGCGGCGGGCGTAGGTGTCGGGGCGATACCAGTCGGCCGTCCATTCCCAGACGTTGCCGCCCATATCGTACAGGCCGTAACCGTTCGGGGGAAACTGGGCCACGGGCGCCAAACCTTCGAAACCGTCGTCCGCCGTATTCTCAACCGGAAACCGCCCCTGCCAGATATTCGCGGCCCATTCGGCGTCCGGCTTAAATTCGCGTCCCCAGGGATAGGGTTTTCCGGTCAAGCCGCCGCGGGCGGCGAATTCCCATTCGGCCTCCGTAGGCAGTCGCTTCCCGGCCCATTCCGCGTAAGCCTGCGCATCCTCCCAGGCAATATGCACCACTGGGTGGTCCGCTTTGTCCTCGACTGAAGAGCCCGGACCGTGCGGTGCGTGCCAGGAAGCGCCCGGAGTCCAACGCCACCACTGCGTGAAGTTGTGCGGGTCGTCCACACGGGAAGGGTACACAAACACCAACGCGCCGGGTGCCAGGTTTTCTTCGGGTACCCCGGGGAAATCCTCCGGATTGAGCGGGCGTTCCGCCACGGTCTCGTACCCGGTTTTCTCGACGAATCGGGCGAACTCGGCGTTGGTGACGGTTGTTTTGTCCAGCCAGAATCCGTCCACGTAAACCCGGTGTATCGGCCGGGCGTCGCGCATTGCTTCGCCCCCGCCGGATGGGAGACCCCGCGGATCGGCAATCCCCATAGAAAATTCGCCGCCGGGAACCCATACCATGCCGTCGGGCGCGGGCTCAGCCGGAACCGCCTCGTTTTCAACAGTCGGTTCGAATTGCCCGTGGAAACGCTCCCAAGCGTCGCCGACTGCCATCGAGGGCCACAGTAACACGTGGCCGCAGGCCAGTGCGGAACAAAGTCGCAGTGATTTCATTGCTTCCGGCAAAGTAGGGTGAAAATTCCCGATTTCAATCGAAAAGCCTCGGTGATCCGTGTGTTCAACGATGTGGATTCATATTCTTCCCGGCGGGCGAAAGATCCAGGTACCCATCTGGACGGCGATACGACGGCGCGGGAGGTGAGAGCTTCCGGGGAACAACAGGTACAAGCCCGAACCGGTGGTCACGGTGGCCTGAAGCTGGGCGCTACTGAGAGTTTCGGGCAGTTCCGTGCTTCGGACGGAGGCTTCCCTTTATTGCTCCTTCCGATCCAGTGACCAGAGGAAACTCTGTTCGGTGTCGAGAAGTTCGCCTTGTTCGTTTTCGAACGAGACCCGCCAGGCCAGGGGGCGTTCTTCCTCGTCGGGCCAGTCGTCGCCGGTGATGCCGAGCAGGAGGAGCGGGCGGCGGCGATCGACGGACTCCAGCGAGAATTCGTAGGTTCTCGCTTCGTATTCCTCCTGGAAGGCCGCCTCGATCCGTGCCATTCCGCGTCGCAACGCGTCGCGGTCAACGCCGCGCAGGCGCACGGTCAGGTAGAACCCTTCGCGGTTGTCTTCGTCGGTGCGCACGATGATTCGGCGTCCGGTGAATTCCCGGCCCGTGAAGTATTCCACGATGCGGTGAAAGGACTCCTCCTCGCGGAACTCCGGGATGACGCGGACGATTTCCGCCCCGAAAGCCGTCGGAGTGCCGGCCGCGACGAGGGCGGCGAGAAGCAGGTCGCCGGTACGGCGGAGGAGGGGAATGTGTGTTTGTTTTCGCGTCATGATCGTGTACTCACCAGACCCGGCGGCGCTGTATCCGAAGGGCTTCGTAGAGGTTGGTGGGAAGCTCCTGCACGAAGCGGCTGGGTTGCAATTTGACAGGCGGCCCGTTGGATCCCGGGAAGGTGGGATGGCACAGGTAGAGTTCGTCCCGGGCCCGGGTGACACTGACGTAAAAGAGCCGACGCTCCTCCTCGACCGCGTCCTGCTCGATCGCCCGCCGCAGGGGGAAAAGATTCTCCGAGAGCCCGATCACGAATACCACCGGAAACTCAAGCCCCTTGGCCTGGTGGACGGTGGTCAGGCGGACCGCGTCGGCGTCGGGATCGACCGACCGGTCGCTGGTTTCGGAATTGAGCAGGACCAGCTCCGCGAGCAGGTCCCGCATCTCCTCGTAGCGTTCGGCGAACCCGATCATGCTGCGCAGGTCCTCCTGGCGCGCATGGAAATTTGAATACGCCCCGCGCAGGTAGTCTCCGTACCAGCCCTCCACCGCGGCCCGCACGGTTTGCGCCGGGGTGCCTTCGCGGCAGGCGCGGTCGATGTCGCGCAGCGACTGCACCAGAGACGGCCACTCGTCGGCCGCTGCTTTGGGGACCTTCTTGCGAACCGCGTCGGTGTCGAGGACGTCAACCGGGGCCGTCCCCGCCTCCCTCGCCTGTTCCAGGACGACTGTGTGGAGGCGGGTCGCGGTTTTGTTGCCGACTTTGGGCAGCAGCGCGACGGTGCGCTGGAAGGCTGTGAGGTCCTGCGGGTTGTAGGCGAAGCGCAGTTGCGCCACCAGGTCGCGGACGTGCGCCTGTTCGAAGAAACGGATGCCGCTGGTGATCTGGAAGGGTATGTTCAGGCGGGCGAGTTCCACCTGGAGTTCCATGGCGTGGTAGTGCGCTCGGTACAGGACCGCAATGTCGGAGAGGCTGTAGCCTTCGGACGTGAGCCCTTCGAGCCGCTTGATCACGAACTGCGCCTGCTCCTGGTTGTCCATGGTTTGGACCAGGTAGGGGCGGGCCCGGTTTTCGCGGGAGGAGCGCAATTCTTTGTGAAAACCGCTGGCGGGAACCTGGTTGACCAGGACGCGGTTGGCCAGGGTCAGGATTTCCGGGGTGCTGCGGTAGTTGGTCTCGATCTTGTACAGGGCGGTTCCCGGATGGCGTTCCGGGAAAGTAACAATGTTTTCGTAATTCGCTCCCCGCCACGAGTAGATGCACTGGGCGTCGTCACCCACCGCCATGATGCGGTGATGGCAGCCGATAGTGTCCACGATGCCGGCTTGCAGGGTGTTGGTGTCCTGGTACTCGTCCACCAGCACGTGGCGAAACCGCTCCTGATAGTACCGCGCGGTGTCGGATTCGTCGCGCAGGAGTTTGAACAGGTAATCGAGCAGGTCGTCGTAATCGACCACCTGCTGTTTGAGCTTCTTGTCCATGTACGCCCGAAAGAGCGGCGCCAGGCGTTCGGTCAGGTGTTCGTGTTGCGGATGGAAGCGCCGGATGCTTTCGTCAAGGGGCAAACAGGTGTTGCGGGCGAGGCTGAATATCTCGCCCACCTGCTTGGCGCGCGGATTCGTCTTTTCCTTGAGAAATTTCGGATCCCGTTCCTTGACCAGTTCATCCAGAAAACTTTCGGCGTCCTTCTGGTCCAGAATGGTGAAATCCCGCTTCAGTCCGACCGATTCACCGTGGACCCGAAGGATGCGGTGGCCGACGTGGTGGAACGTGCCGCCCCAGAATCGGCGCGCCGGCACCCCGGTCAGGTCCTCCACCCGGTGCAGCATTTCCCGCGCGGCCTTGTTGGTGAAGGTCAGCAACAGGATTTCCTCCGGGGCGACGCCGCGCGACAACAGGTACGCCACCCGGTAGGTGAGGGTGCGCGTCTTGCCCGAGCCCGCCCCAGCCAACACGAGCGCCGGTCCCGGCTCGGCGGTGACGGCCTCGTACTGCTCGTCGTTGAGCTCCGCCCGGAAATCGATGGGCGGGATCTCGGTGGCTGACGTCCTGGCGAGGTTGAACTCCATAAAAACAGTCCGAAAAATCAGTCTCCCGACCCTCTAACGCCCCCGGCCCGTTGGCCAGAACAATCTTTCGCCCCGAGCGGCCCGTCGCGCCCCGGCTCTGGAACCGCCGGCCTGTTCTTTCAAGCGTTCGGGGACAGTGGCGTCCGCCGGACTCCCGGCGGCGAAATCACCACCACCTCGTTCAGAAAATCCACAGTCCAAAATCCGTAATCAGGAATCCTCACCCCCGGCGCAGCACCACCCAGGCGCCGAAGCCGACCAGTACGGCGGCCAGATAGAACGCCGGGGCGGGAATCTCCGAGTAAAAAAAGTAGGCCATGGTGCCGGCGAACAAGAACTGGAGCAGATTCACCACGCTGACCACCTGGCCGCGAAAATACTTCAAGGAATTGTTGAGGATGGAGTGGCCCATGATCGTCGGCACCAGGGCCAGGGCCACCAGCAGTCCGTATTCGGTCGCGGGGTAGCCGGTCAGGGGCAGTCGCATCACCACGGCCGCGACCAGACAAATCAAGCCGGCCATCCAGTACAGCGGGATGAGGTAGAGCCAGATGTTGCTGAAATCGCGGTTGCGCCGTCCCAGCGCCAGGTAAACGGCGAACAGGACCATCGACAGAAAACAGACGAAGTCGCCATAGAGCAGTGCGGGATCGAGCGTGTAGTCGGACACCCCGATCAGAAAAACGCCCGCCAGGGCGAACACCGTGCCGGCGATCTCACGGGCGTGCACCCGTTCCCGCAGCAGGAGCAGCAGAATGAACGGCATGACCAGCGGCACCATGTTCACGATCAGCGTTGCGTTGGCGGCATAGGTCATTCGTCCGCCCATAGCCCACGAAATGAAGTGAACGGCCAAAAAGACCGCC
Organism: Opitutales bacterium; assembly: GCA_007132315.1. GTDB lineage: Bacteria > Verrucomicrobiota > Verrucomicrobiia > Opitutales > T3Sed10-336 > SLOW01. Next base: position 1,413 of record SLOW01000165.1, on the reverse strand, counting down.
GGAATCAAGGAACGGCGCAGGTGTTCCACACGGTAGGTGGCTTTTTCCCGCCGGAGCACGCGGATAAATACCGGGGTCAGGACGGCCGAGGCGATCAGAAGGCGGTAGGCGGCCAGGACGATGGGGTGGGCCTCGCTCGCCTTGATCATGATGACCGACGTCGAGCAGGCGAATACGCCGAAGAGGAGAATCAGCACCGGCAGCACGATGGCCGCGGGTGATTCGGTCGGTTTGGCGGTTTGGGTTGTTGTTGTGCTCATGTCGGAAAAATACGTCCCGGGCGGGCCAGGCGCCCGAGTTTTCAGGTTCCGTCGATCGCGCCGTCCATGGCGGAGAAAGGCGTTCCGGTGAACGCGCTCCTTTATCGCCAATCCCCGCCGGTTATTGCAACCCAATCGAAAATTTCCTTGCCCCGGACCGTTCGCGGTTCTCCATAGGCGGAAGAGCGTGACCGAATCCGAACACATCGTCTATTTCGACCGGTATCTGGGGGAAACCCGGGTGGAAAATGTTTACGGGGATCGCTGGCTGCGCTGGACCTACGGATCCGCTCCCGGGCGCTTCTTGCTGGAGACGGTGGTGAAGCGGGCGTTGTTTTCCCGCCTCTACGGCCGCTACATGAGCCGCCCGGCCAGCCGGGCCAGGATCCGTCCTTTCATCCGCGAATACGGTCTCGACGAAAGCGAGTTCGCCGAAACCGTGGACAGCTTTCCGGATTTCAACACGTTTTTCTCCCGTCGATTGAAACCCGACGCCCGGCCTTTGGCCGGAGACGAGAGCATCGCGGTTTTCCCGGCCGACGGCCGCCATCTGGTGTTTCCGGATCTTGATCGCGTGGACGGGGTTTACGCCAAAGGTCAGCGTTTCTCGCTCCCGGAGTTGGTGGGCGACCGCGACCTGGCGGCGTGCTACGCCGGCGGATCGCTCAGCATTTCGCGATTGTGTCCGGTCGATTATCACCGCTTCCACTTCCCCTGCGCCGGCCGCGCCGGACCGGCGACGGAGATTCCCGGCCACTTGTACTCGGTCAGTCCGTTTTCCCTGCGCCGACGCCTCGCCTTCCTCTGGCACAACCGGCGCTACCGGACCGTGCTCGAATCGCCGCGATTCGGACCGGTCCTCTGCCTGGAAATCGGCGCGACCTGCGTGGGCAGCGTAGTGCAGACGTATCGGAACAATGGTGACATCGCCCGCGGCGACGAAAAGGGCCTGTTCCGGTTCGGTGGATCATGTGTGATCCTGATCTTCGAGAAGGCCCGGATTCACTTCGACGACGACCTCGTCGCCAACACCACCCGTGGCCTCGAAACCTACGCCCGCATGGGCGACCGGCTAGCCCGACTTTCTCAACTGGAGCCCGATTTTCACGTAAGTCGTTGATAAGCGACCATAGGTCTCCACTACAAGGTTTCT
>SLOW01000251.1 GCA_007132315.1 Opitutales bacterium | reverse complement strand
AGAGGGTAGGTCTACACTACAAGCCATTCTGAACGATGTGGTCGCTTAACCATGCTGCCTACAGCGCCGTCCAATGCCGAAAAAATCGATTTTCGAGGTCGAGTTGGTCAAGTCGGGTTAGCAGTCTGTCGGCGAAGTCCGACAGACTGCTAGGCGGTGGCGGCGTAAATGCGATCCATGACTCGCACGTCCCGGGCGGCTTCTTCGACCGGAAAGAGGGGGACGTCCTCGCCTTGCAGGGCGTGCAGAAAGAGTGAAAAGGGGTGTTCCAGCGAATCGGGGAAATCCGACCAGTAGCGTTCCTGGTTCGTGCCCGTGATGGCGGGGCAGTTCAGAAACAGCCGGCCGCGGTTCATGTAGGCGTGACCTTCGGTACCGGAAATCTCGATACGGTTTACGTCGTTGCGATCGACGTAACCCGCTCCCAGGGTGACCACCAGGCCGGATTCGAAACGCAGCAGCGCTTCGCCGTATTCATCGATGCCGTCGAAACGGCCGGTGGCGTTGCCGACTTCGGCGGAGACGTCGCGCAACGCGTCGCCTTCGGTCATCCACAGGATCATGTTGAGGCCGTGGATGCCGAGATCGCCGAGTGCGCCTCTTCCGACCTGGTCGATATCGACCATCCAGGCGTGGTCGCCGTCCCACATGCCCGTCAACGAACCCCCGTGGGCGTATTGCAGGCGCATGCGCGTCACCCGTCCGAATTTCCCTTCGCGATAGGCGTCGCGCAGAAAGCGCATCTGGGCCATGCTGCGCATGAAATAACCCGTTTGAAACAAAACGTCGGCGTCGCGAACCGCCGTGGCGATGCGATCGGCACCGTCTCCGCGGATGTCGAGCGGTTTCTCCACGAAAAGGTGCTTTCCGGCCCGGGCCGCCGCCACGGCGTAGGCTTCGTGTTTGACGTTCTCCGACAAAATGACGACTGCGTCGATGTCGTCGCGACCGAGAAGTTCTTCGGCCGAGCCCGCGCGGCTTCCTCCGGTCAACGCCTCGGCTTCCCGGGCAAGACTCGGGGTGTCGTCGTACACCGCAACGACCGTGATGCCGGTTTCGTCGTTGAGAAACCGCGCGTAGCGTTCGAAGTGAACGTGTGCCGCGCCCAGCACCCCAACACCGATCCGCGCGGGGGAGTCGGCGGAGGCGAAGAGCGTTTTCGGCATGGTCAGGCCGGCCGCGAGCAGGGTGCCGCCGCCTTGGAGCAATTGGCGTCGCGTCAGGCGCGAACCGCGATTCTCGGGTGTTGAGCGAACGGAAAGTTGGAATGACATGGTGCTGGGTGCGGTTTTGGAGGACGATGTGTTCAGGCCGGAATCATGGCCGAACAGTTTAACAAGCGGAAAATAGCGCGATTCGCCCTGTCAGACAAGGATATTGGGGCCAAGTGACGGCAAGTCTTCGGGCGAAAAGGGTGTGGATGACGATTCCTTTTCGCGGGGCGGCCTTTTTTTAGGGACAAAACGCGGCGGGGGGCTCAAACTCTCTGGTTTTCGGGGCCGGGCGACCGGTCTCCCGTATGGAAAGTATGTATTCCAATGGCATGAAGACGTTTGAGGAACTGTTCGCCGAGCTCCAGCAGAAGGCCGCCGGGGGCGACCCCGCTTCCGGTACGGTACGGGCTCTGGAGACGGGAAAACACGCTATCGGCAAGAAAATCCTGGAGGAGGCGGGCGAGGTCTGGATGGCCGCCGAGTACGAGGGGAAGGAAAAGACGGCCGAGGAGATTTCACAGCTCTTGTACCATGCGCAGGTCATGATGCTCGCGTGTGATCTCGACCTGGACGATGTGTACCGGCACCTCTGAGGAAAAGAACATGCTGCGAATCGCTATACCGAACAAGGGAAGTCTTTCCGAGGAAGCCGTTCAATTGCTGCGCGATGCCGGCTACCGCTGCCGCCGAAGCGACCGGGAACTGGTCGCGCTCGACCGCGAGCACGAGGTGGAATTTGTTTTTCTGCGCCCGCGCGATATCGCCGTCTATGTGGGCGACGGGACGGTCGGGCTGGGAATCACCGGCCGCGACCTCGCGCTCGACAGCGGGGCGCGTACCGCGGAGTTGATGGCGCTCGGATTCGGGCGTTCCTCGTTCTATTACGCCGCCCCGCGCGAGTCCGGGATCACGCCCGATACCCTGAGGGGCTTGCGGATCGCGACTTCCTACACCCGCGTGGTCGAGCTCGACCTGGAACGGCGAGGCGTCGAAGCCGGTGTGGTGCGGCTGGACGGGGCCGTGGAGATTTCGGTCCGGCTGGGCGTGGCCGATGTCATCGCCGATGTGGTTCAGTCGGGCCGGACCCTGGAACAGGCGGGGTTGCGCACGATTGGGGAACCCGTCCTGGAATCGGAAGCGGTGCTGGTCGCCCGGACCGAATCCGCGGCCGAAGATCCGGCCGTGCGCGTCCTGATGGAGAGGATCCGGGGGATCCTGGTGGCGCGCGAGTACACCGTGCTCGAGTACGACCTGCCGCGCGATCTTCTGGAACAAGCAACCGCTCTCACGCCGGGCGTGGAGGCACCGACCGTCTCGCCGCTGAGCAAAGAGGACTGGGTGGCGGTCAAGGCCATGACCAAGCGCAAGGGCGTCAACCGGACCATGGACGACCTCAAGGAACTCGGCGCCAAAGGCATTATCCTGACCGATATCCGTTCCTGCCGCCTGTAATCCGGCGGGAGTTTACGGATTGCGGATAGTCTTGGGTGAGCTGCGGGTGTTCCACCCGCCGGCTCAAGTCGTCGTTTCGGGCGGGCAGATTTTGTCGATCATGCGCAGATCCTCCTCTGCGAGCTCGCCATCCGCCGCGCGGATGTTGGTTCGGGCCTGGTCCGGGTTTTTCATTCCCGGGATCGGGCAGGTGACTGCCGGATTGGCCAGGATGAACTGAAGGGCGATATCCCCCAGGGTCCGGTCCGCGTTCGCCAGGGCGCCGAGTTTGCGGGACAGTTCGACCCGCTTGACGAAATTCTTGTGGGCGTCGCCTTTGTTCCAGCCCCGGCGCACCTGGTCATCGAAGGTGGTGCCGGTGTCGAACTTGCCGGTCAGGACGCCCATGGCGAGGGGGCTGCGCACCAGCACGCCGATGTCGTTCTCGCGGCAGTAGGGGAGCAGTTCCTTTTCGGGTTCGCGCACGAAGATTGAATAATTGACCTGGCAGAGCGAGCAGTCGCCTCCGACGTTGAATGCTTTGACCACGTCGGCGTGATCCGTTGACACCCCGTAGTGCCGGATCTTGCCCTGCTGTTTGAGGGTTTCGAACGCTTCGAGAAAGATTTCGGGATTGTCGGGGGAGTTGATGTGACATTGGTAGAGGTCGATGACGTCGGTCTTGAGCCGGTGCAGACTGGCGTGACAGGATTCGTAGATGCTGTATACGCTGTTGTACGGGAAGTGGTCGTCTAACCGGCGGCCCCAGTTTCCGACTTTGGTGGCGATGTACACGTCGTCGGGCCGGCTCCCGAGTACCTCGCCCACCAACTCTTCGCTGCGTCCCATGCCGTAGGAGTCGGAGGTGTCGAACAGGTTGACCCCGCCCTCGCGGGCGGCGCGGATGGCCTCGGTGGCGGCGCGCTCGGTGACTTCACCCCACTGCCCTCCGATTCCCCAGCACCCCATTGAGACGGCGCTGACGTTCCAGTCGGTTTTGCCCAGTCTGCGGTATTTCATCCATGCAGGTTGACGCAGGTCGGGGCGGAGCGGCAAGGCCGGAAACCTGAGAATCGTTTCACGGTCCGCTCCTTTCCTTTTCCTTGAACGGACGGTTTGGGTGGGGTTAAATCGGGGCATGGCCGGACACATGGCGACATTGCGGGTTTCCACGCGCGGAAAAGGGATGACGGAGGTCACCGGGGAAGTGGCCCGCGAGCTCGAAAATAGCGGCTTGCGGGAAGGGTTGTTGACGGTGTACTGCCGTCACACGAGTTGCAGCCTCGTCATCATGGAGAACGCCGATCCCACCGCACGGCGGGATCTGGAAGTGTTTTTTGAGAAGCTCGTGCCGGAGAACAATCCGGATTTCGAGCACACCATCGAAGGTCCCGACGACATGCCCAGCCACATCAAGATGGCCCTGACGCGTACCTCGGAAAGCATTCCGTTCTCCGGCGGCCGCCTGCTGCTCGGCACCTGGCAGGGGATTTACCTTTGGGAACACCGCGCCATGTCTCACAGCCGCAGTCTGGTGGTCGCGGTGCAGGGGGCGTGATTGTCGCGGGCCATGTTCCCATTGTCTTTTGCTTACCCGTGCCGGGCGCGGTTCCGAAAAGGCGTTGCGCGGGGGGCATTCGTATGTAGGTTTCTCGTGACGTGATCAAAGCCATGCCAGCGCTCTTGCGAAAGTCGGTGCCACTCTTCCTCATCATGACGGGTATCGCCCTGTGGGCGGCCGGCGACAGTGACGAGGGGGAAACCTCCGCGGCCGAGCCGGAGACGCCCGTCGGGGAATCCGCGGAGACGTCTCCCGCCGAAGACGCCGGGGCCGCCGAGCGGAAAACGGTGTACATTCTGCCCGTGCAGGATCAGATCGGTCGGCCGATCCAGTATATTCTCCGGCGCGGCATGAAGGAGGCGGTGACCGAGGGCATCGACCTGGTGGTGCTCGACATGAACACGCCCGGTGGCCGCCTCAACACGACGATGGATATCATGGAGATGATGGCCCGTTTTGACGGTGACACGGCGACGTTTGTGAATCCGGACGCGATCTCCGCCGGCGCCTTCATCGCGGCATCCACCAAGGATATCTATTTCTCGCCGCGGGGAGTAATGGGGGCGGCGGCTCCCGTGACCGCCACCGGGGACGATATTCCCACCGCGATGAAGCAGAAACTGCTCAGTTTTCTCACCGCCCGCATCCGCTCCTTCACCGAGGAGATTCCTTACCGGGCCGATGTGTTGACCGCGATGGTCGATGCCGATTTCGAGCTCGTGATCGACGACGAAGTCATTTCCCCTTCCGGATCGCTCCTGAGTCTGACCGCGAGCGAAGCGGTACGGGAATTCGGCGATCCGCCGCGCCCGCTTTTGGCGGACGGGATCTACGAAGACATCGAGGCCATGCTGGACGACCGGTTCGGGCCGGGGAATTACGAGATCAAGGCGTTCGAGGTCACCTGGTCCGAGCACGTGACCCAGTACATTTCCGCCATCGCCCCCATTCTGATCGCGATCGGCCTGGTGATGTTGTACCTGGAGGCGCAGAGCCCGGGCTTCGGCGTGTTCGGGGTGGTCGGTGTGACTGCGTTGGGTGTGGTGTTCCTGGGGAACTACGCGGCCGGTCTGGCGGGATACGAGCCGGTGTTGTTCTTCCTCCTCGGTTTGGCGTTGATCGCGGTCGAGGTGTTTTTCTTCCCGGGCATGTTTATTTTCGCCATCACCGGGGTGGTTCTGGTCATCGGTTCGCTGATTTACGGCATGGCCGATATCTGGCCGGACGAGGGGTTTGGTTTTTCTCCCGACGTGTTGGTGGTGCCGGCGTTGAACGTGTTCGGCGGCATCATTCTGGCGATGGTGATCGGCGTGGTACTGGCGCGTGTCATGCCGCGTTCCTGGTTCCTGGATAAGTTGATTCTGAGTTCGGCTGTGTCGGGGTCCTCGCAGATGGCCGGTATGCCCGCCCCGCCGGTCGAGGCGGAGATGGAATCGAAGGCCCCTGCCACGGTCGTCGGCAAGCCCGCCCTGGGAACGCGCGGCCGCACGGTGACCGATCTGTTCCCGAGCGGCGAGATTGACATCGACGGCGGCCGCTACCAGGCGCGGGCGGAGTACGGGAGTATCAAAGCGGACCGGGAGGTTGAAGTCAGCGGCTACGGCGATTTCCTGGTCCTCGTCAGGGAGGTCGCTTGAGAGGAACGATTCAGCGGATCGCGCGTCGAAACGTTGCCATGATGGCGATGGCCGAGCGCACGGAAAATGTTGAGAGTATTTTCCGCGGTGATTGCCCGACGGGGTTCTTTTCCCCGTCGTCCGGGATTGCCGTGAACCGGGAATTGTTGCAGAACTCTGTCCTATGCTGAGCATAATCGTCGGTCTGTTCGTTCTCGGGCTGGTTTTGATCTTCTTCGAACTGATCGTTCCCGGGGGAATCCTCGGAATGCTCGGAGCCTTGGCCATGCTCGGCGGGTGTGTGCTGGCGTTCATGGAGTACGGGATCGGGGGCGGTCTGCTGACGTCTCTGATCTTCGCGACCCTGTCGATTGCCTGTCTGGTCATCGAACTGAAGTTCCTGCCCAAGACCCGCGTGGGCGGCCGTTTCTTCCTGCAGGAGTCGGTTTCCGGAACCAGCCACCGGCCGGCCGGCCGCGAGGATCTGGTGGGTAAGGAGTGTGAATCCTTGACGACTCTGTCGCCCACCGGTTTAGTGATGATCGAAGGTCGTCAGTACGAGGCGTTTTCCCAAAGCGGCCTGGTCAATCCGGGGACGCGCATGAAGGTGGTGGGTTTCGATAATTTTCGTGTAAAGGTAACCAAACTATGAGTCCTCAAATTGTTGTTTTAATCGTTGTCGGTGT
>SLOW01000119.1 GCA_007132315.1 Opitutales bacterium | reverse complement strand
TGATCTGCGGCAGCCAGTCGGGCAAGCAGGGCAAGGTCCTGCAAGTTCTCCCGAAGAAGGACCTTGATCTGCGGCAGCCAGTCGGGCAAGCAGGGCAAGGTCCTGCAAGTTCTCCCGAAGAAGGACCGCGCGATTGTGGAAGGGGTCGCCATGATCAAGAAACATCAACGCAAGGACCGGGACAACCCGGAGGGAGCCATCGTCGAACGCGAGGCGTCGATCCACGTCTCCAATCTCAAAAAGCTCGAGGGCGCGGCGGCTGAGGAGGCTGAGCGGGAAGCCGAATCGGCCGAAAGATGAACGGTCGCGATTCGCTGCTTGTCAAAGCGCGGGCCTTCTGCCAGCTTAATCTCTTTTTTCCAACTTCACACCAGCGTTCGTCTATCGGACCGGGACGGAAATCCGGTCCAAACCAGCAATCATGAACGAGCCCATTCTCAAGAAACACTATCGCGAAACGGTCGCGCCCGCCATGCTCAAGAGCCGTGGCTACAAGAATCCGCACCAGGTGCCCGCCATCGAAAAGGTGGTGATCAACACCGGGATGAACGCGACCATCGACAAGGCCGCGCTCAACGAGACGGTCCAGGATATAGCCAATATCGCGGGTCAACGTCCGGTTCTCACCAAGGCGCGCAAGAGCATCTCGAACTTCAAACTCCGTGAGGGCATGCCCATCGGGGCGAAAGTCACCCTGCGCGGAGCCATGATGTACGAGTTCCTGCACCGTTTGATCTCCGTCGCTCTGCCCACCATCCGCGACTTCCGCGGGGTCTCGAACAAACTCGACGGCAACGGCAACTACACCATCGGGATCGGGGACCACACGATTTTCCCTGAGATTTCCGTGGACAATGTCAAACGGGTCGTCGGGATGGATATCACCATCGTGACTACGACCCGGGACGACGCGGCGGCCCGGGAATTGCTCAAGCATTTCGGAATGCCCTTCCGCCGTTCCGAACAAGCCGCCGCCGAGGCGGCCAGCGCCTGAACCTTTTAACGATTCGATATGGCCAAAACGTCCGCAGTCCAACGCAATCTGAAACGCCAGCGCCTGGTGGAAAAACACGCCGCCAAGCGTGCCGAGCTGAAGAAGATCCTCCTCGATCCGAACACCACGGACGAGGCGTTTTTCGACGCTCAGCGCAAGCTCGCGAAACTCCCGCGCAATTCCTCGCCCATCCGGGTGAAGAACCGCTGCTCGATCACCGGACGGCCCCGCGCCTACCTCCGGCGATTTCGCCTTTCACGTATCGCCTTCCGCGAACTGGCCCTGGCAGGCAAGATTCCGGGCGTCACCAAATCTTCCTGGTGACCGGGAGGTTGGAAGTACGGATATCATCCAACACCGAAACAACACCGTTTTCACATTTTCATGACTGATCCGATCAGCGATTTTCTGACCCGTATCCGCAATGCCAGCAGTGCCGGCAAGGCCGAATGCCACGCCCAGCACTCCAAGATGAAGGAAGCCATTGCCGGCATCCTCAAGGAGGAGGGATTCATTCGGGCTTTTCGTTCCGACGAGGACGAGCGGGGACACAAACTCATCGTCGTGGAGCTGAAATATGTCGATGGAACGCCGGCGATCGCCGGTATCCAGCGCGTCAGCAAACCCGGCCGCCGCCTGTACTACCGCAGGGAGGATATCCCCCGGGTGCTCGAAGGACTCGGCGTGGGCATTCTGACCACGTCGCACGGACTGATGAAAGATACCGAAGCCCGGCGCAACCGCGTCGGCGGCGAGTTGGTGTGTACGGTCTGGTGAGGAAGAGGAGAAACTGAACAATGAGCAGAACTGGCAAATTACCCGTACCCGTGCCCGACAAGGTGACCGTCTCGGTGAAGGATACCACCGTCTCCGTCGAGGGCCCGAAAGGAAAACTCAGCAAGACCTTCGCGCCGGCGGTGAAGATCGCCGTCGCCGATGACGGTGTCACCGTCCAACCGGCCGATTCGAGCCGCTTCGCCGGAGCCATGCTGGGCACCGCGCGCTCGATCATCGCGAACATGGTGCACGGGGTCAACGAGGGGTTCAGCAAGAATCTCCAGATCAACGGGGTCGGCTTTCGCGCCTCCGTCAGCGGCAACATCCTCGACCTGTCCGTCGGTTATTCCCACCCGATCCGGTACGAGATTCCGCAAGGGATCACGGTAGCGGTCGCGGAAAATACGAAGTTGAAGGTCGAGGGGATCGACAAACAAATGGTCGGAGCCGTCGCCGCGGATATCAAACGCTTCTATCCGCCCGAACCGTACAAGGGTAAGGGCATTCACATCGAAGGCGAGTTTGTGGTTCGCAAGGAAGGCAAGACCGTATCCTAAGCCGTTAGGGGAGTTACCTGTCATGAAATTGGAGACGAAAAAGTCACTCAAACAAAAACGCCGCTGGCGTATCCGCCGCAAGGTTCGGGGCACCGCCGAGCGCCCGCGGCTGGCCGTGCACTTCAGCGGGCAGCATATTTACGCCCAGTGCATCGACGACGACGCGGGCCGCACCCTTGTGTACCTGTCCACTCTGGACAAGGATCTGCGCGAGGACAAGGTGGGGCCGAACCTGGCCGGCGCCGAAAGACTGGGCAAACTGTTCGGCGAAAAGGCGAAGGCGGCCGGGCTGGAATCGGTTGTGTTCGATCGGGCGGGCCGGGTTTATCACGGCCGGGTGAAAGCGTTCGCGGACGCCGCTCGGGAGAGCGGATTGAATTTTTAAAGGTTTACTATGAGCGAAGGGAGAAGATCATTCAGAAATGCTGGCCGCGGCGAAGAGAAACCGGAGTCGGAGTTTGTTGACAAGGTCGTCAACATCAACCGGTGCGCCAAGGTGGTCAAAGGGGGCCGGCGGTTCAGTTTTTCCTCGCTGGTGGTCACGGGCGACGGCAAGGGCCGCGTCGGCGTCGGCTACGGTAAGGCGAACGAAGTGCCGGAGGCGATCCGCAAGGGTACCGAGCGGGCGCACAAGAACCTCGTCACCATCAAGCTCAAGGGCGACACCATCCCACACTGGGTGATGGGCGAAGCTGACGGCGGACGCGTTCTGCTGCGTCCCGCAAGCGAAGGTACGGGAGTCATCGCGGGAGGCGGTGTCCGGGCGGTTCTGGAAGCCGTCGGCATCAAGAACATTCTCTCGAAGTCGCTCGGTTCGAACAATCACGTGGCGGTGGTAAACGCCACACTCGACGGGTTGCGCCAGTTGCGCTCGCCCGAGGAAATCCGGGTACTGCGCGAATCGGGCGCCGACCGGGAAGATAAGGAATTGGTTTCATGAGGTTGCACACACTCAAGAATACGAAAGGCGCCGTTCACCGTCGCAAACGCGTTGGCTGCGGCGAAGGGTCCGGCCGGGGAAAAACGTCGGGTCGCGGTGGCAAGGGGCAGACCGCCCGTTCGGGCGGAAGCATCCGCGTCGGTTTCGAAGGCGGCCAGATGCCGCTCTATCGGAGACTCCCGCAACGGGGCTTCAACAATAGCAAGTTTCGCCGGGAATACGCGCATGTGAACATCGCTTCCCTCGAACGCCTCGAAGGCGTCGATGAGGTGAACCGCGAGGTGCTCGTCGCCAAGGGCCTGGTGAGCAAGAACGCCGGGCCCGTCAAGATCCTCGGGAACGGGGAATTGACACGCGCAATCAAGGTGACCGCGGACCAGTTTTCCGCCGCCGCCAAGCAAAAGATCGAAGCGGCCGGGGGTGAGGCGATCATTTCCTGAACCGCGTTTTTTCGCCCCTGCCCAATCGCCGGAAGACCATTGACCCATGCTGTCCGCTTTTACCAACTGTCTCAAGATCCCGGACCTCCGACAGAAGATTCTCTTCACGCTCGGATTGCTCTTCGTCGCCCGGGTCGGCGCCAACATTCCTCTGCCCGGGCTCGACCCGGTGCCGTTGCAGGCGTTTTTCGAGGATCAGGCCGGCCGCGGCGCGACCGGTGTGCTCGACCTGTACAACATGTTCACCGGCGGCGCCTTGTTGATGGGGGCGGTATGCGCCCTGGGCATCATGCCCTACATCAGCGCGGCGATTATTTTTCAGTTGATGACGGCGGTGGTTCCCAGTCTGTCGCGCCTCCAGCGCGAAGGTGATGTGGGCCGCCAGAAGATCACCCAGTACACGCGCTATGCGACCGTCGGCATCTGCCTGGTCCAGGGCGTCCTGCTGATCCTGGCTCTCGAGAATCCGGGACGGCTCTTCCCGGGGTATAACGTGGAGGAATACGGGCAGATCATTATCATCAACCGAACGTGGTTCCTCATAACGGGCACGTTATTCCTCACCGCGGGAACGATTCTCCTGATGTGGCTGGGGGAGCAGATTACCCAAAAGGGGGTCGGCAACGGAATCGGTCTCCTGATCACGGTTGGCATCCTGGCGGACCTGCCGGGAGCGGCCGCGCAAACCTACCGACTGTTCTTTGCTCCCGTCGGAGTCGAACGCCTCGGCGCCGGGCAGGCGATCCTCATGTTCGGTCTCCTGGTGGGGGTGATCGCCGCTATTGTCGCCGTGGTTCAGGCCCAGCGCAAGGTGCCGGTCCATTACGCCAAGCGGGTTGTCGGACGCAAGGTTTACGGCGGACAGAGTTCATACCTGCCCCTGAAGGTCAATTATTCCGGGGTGATGCCGGTGATCTTCGCCAGCGCCATCCTGATGTTCCCCCAGCAGGTGCTCTCGCAGCTCGGAGCGGCGCTGGATCTGCGCTTCCTGGTCGATCTGGCGGACTACCTGATGCGCGGAACGGTGACGTATTACGCGGTCATGGCCGGGCTGATTATGGGCTTCAGTTATTTCTGGGTGTCCATCATGTTCAAACCGATCCAGATCGCCGACGATCTAAAGAAATACGGCGGTTACATTCCAGGAGTGCGCCCGGGGGAGCCGACCGCCCGCTACCTTGATTTCATCATGACCCGGCTGACCCTGGCTGGTGGTATCTTTTTGACCATCATCGCGGTGATGCCGGACATCGCGTTGTTCACCTACAACGTGCCCGGACGAATCGCCATGTTCTTCGGTGGCACCGGCATGCTCATCGCAGTGGGCGTGGTCCTGCAGTTGATGCAGCAGGTCGAGACTCACCTCCTGCAGAGGCACTACGACGGATTCTTGCGCAAGGGCCGCATCCGGGCTCGGAGCAACCGCAAGGAGTCCACCCGGATGGTGGATACCTCGGAACTCAAGAGTGTGGGGATCCTGTGGACGGTTCTGGGCACCCTGCTGGTGCTCGGTCTGGTCGCCTGGGCACTCCAACAATTTTAACGCCGGCAGCGGCCGGGCGCCCTGCGGTTTCGACCGGGCCCCCCGGGCCGCCGGGAGTCAGCGACGCATTCCGTGTCAACGCCGACCAAGACCAAGTTCATTCTGATGGGGTCACCCGGCGCGGGCAAGGGGACTCTCGCGGTCGAACTCGCGGCCCGTGGAGTCGAACACCTGTCCACCGGCGATCTGTTTCGGGCCGAGATCGAACGGAAAACACCTCTCGGCGGTCGCATAAAGACTGCACTGGATCGGGGTGAGTTGGCTCCCGACGAGCTGACTCTGGGGCTGATGCGCAAGTGGTTCTGGGGCCGTCCCGCCGGTCGAGGGTTTGTCCTGGACGGATTTCCGCGCACCCTAATCCAGGCGCGCTGTTTCGATGAGTGGCTGGAGGCGCGCAACGAGGTGCTGAGCGCCTGCGTGTTTTTGGAGCTCGGGGAGGAGGCGACCGTGAAACGTCTTTCCGGAAGGCGGATATGCCCGTGGGACGGACGGGTCTATCATATCGAACATCGACCTCCGGCCATTGAGGAAACCTGCGACGATTGCGGCGGGTCGCTGGTCCGTCGGGAGGACGATGCGGAAACGGTGGTGCGGAGGCGGTACCGGCTTTACTTGAAAAAATCGCGACCCGTGGCCAAATACTACCGCGACCAGGGCCTTTTGCGGTTTTATGATGCCGACCGGCGGCCGGCCGAGATCGTGAGCGACCTTCTGTCAGCCTATCAACCGACTCCGACAATCTCATGATTCCGATTAAAACTGACGAGGAGATCGCCAAGATGCGCGCCGTCTGCCGGATCGCCGCCGAGGTCCTGGCGGAGCTGAAACAGGCGACGACTCCGGGGATGAACACCTACGATCTCGATCATTTGGCCCGCCGGGAGATCGAGAAGCGCGGTGCGGTGAGCGCCTGTCACAATTACCGGATCGGGAGTCTCCGGTTCCCCAGCTACAGCTGCATTTCGGTCAACGAGGAAGTCGTCCACGGAATCGGCTCGCTCAAACGGGTGATCCAGCCCGGAGATGTTGTGGCTCTGGATGTTGTGGTGCGTTATGACGGGTATATCGGCGACAATGCCACCAGCGTGACTGTGGGGAAGGTCGCACCGGAAGTCGAACGTCTGTTGACGGTGACCGAAGGGGCCCTGTTCGAAGGTATTGCGACGGCCCGGCCGGGAAAACGCGTGGGGGATATTTCCCATACCATTCAGCGCTACGTGGAATCCAGGCGTCTGGCGATCGTTCGGGAGTTCGTCGGGCACGGGGTGGGCGCCGCGATGCATGAGGATCCGCAGATTCCGAATTTCGG
>SLOW01000177.1 GCA_007132315.1 Opitutales bacterium | reverse complement strand
TCGGACACAAATGGTATGGCAAGCGAATCAGAGAGTCGGTTTTATTCAATAAGAACCTGAAAAAAAGAAGCTTACAACTCGAAGTGGTCTTCGGTTTTCAATCTTCCCGCTGGGTGTCGCGCAATTCCTCTTTCCAGCCGAGCATCCGGGCCTGGGTGCCGTGTTTTTCGGCCGTCGCCTTATTGCCGAGTTCCATGTGGATGCGGGACAGGCTGGTGTGGATGTGCACATCTTCCGGCCGAATGGCGAGCGCTCGTTCCGCCGCAAGCCGGGCGTTTTCAAACTCCCGGAGACTGAAATGGATTTCCGTCTTGGCGTGCCAGGCCTCGAAACAATCCGCGTCGGCTTGAAGCGCCCGCTCGAGTTTTTCGAGCGCTGCCGCATGGTCACCCATGGTGTAATCAAAGGTGGCTTCCTCCACAAGATCCCGGATATGTTCCTGCGACATGCGGGAAACCTCATCGCCCTCGGCGGCGATGTCAAGCGGCGCTTCAATCGGCGCGGCGAACAGACCGCTCGGGGTGGGGATACGGCGGATCCCCGGAATGCGCCGCCCAGGAGGGGCGGGCCGGAACAGGCGGGCGTCTCGCCCGCGATCCGAACTCATATACTTATTTATTGCCTGGCAAAATATCCTTGACGCGTTACGTTCCCGCCTCAAATCCGTCCCGCGGAATCGGGTTTATGCGAAAAAGGAAGCGGGCGTGCAGCCCTCGCCTCAATCCTCGATCCAGGCGATGAAGGCGTCCGGCCCGCCCCGGGTGTACCCGACGGAACGGCGCAACTCCTCGCCCTCGCCGTCAATCACCACGAAGGTGGGAAAGCCCTGCACGCCGTAGCTGGAGGCAAGTTCTTCATTCTGGCGCTCCAGCTCCTCATCAATGGGAGCCTGGCGTGGAAAGTCGAGCTCCAGCAACACCAGATTTCCTTTCGCGTATTCCTGGAACGTGCTGGTGTCCAGAACGTCGCTCTTCATCTGGATACAGGGGGGGCACCAGTCGGAGCCGGTGAAATTCATCAGGACGGGCTTTCCGGCTTCGCGGCTGAGTTCGCGGGCTAATTCGTAATCGGTCATCCATTCGATCCGCGACTCCGCGGCGTCCGCGTCGGGATTACCGGTGTTGGCATTGGTGTCGTCGCACGCGGCGAACGCGATTGCGATCAGCGACAACAGAAAAGATGCGGTCAGTTTCTTCATAATACGATAAGACCCGTCAGGGGGGTGTCTTATTCCCGGAAAATCGTTCCGCGCGCTCAACGCGTCAACAAGCCGGCGTGCCGGAGCACGGCATCGCCGATCACGGCAGCGGCTTGGTCGTCGGAGAACAGCCCCGTATTGAGGGTCATGTGGTACAGGTGCGGGTCATCGATTCGCTGATTGAAATGCTTGCGCACGTAGTCGGCTCGTTCTCGATCCTTTTTCTCAACCAGTTCCGCAGCCGCCTTGTGGCTCAGATCGTAATAGATCCGCGCGCGTTCGATGCGTTTCTCCAGGGGGGCGGTGAGCCGGATATGGACGGTGTTCTTGAGCGAGAAGGTGACGACGTTTCCCCCGCGCCCGACCAGGATCACGTTGCCTGCCTTGGCCAGTCTTTTGATGGTTTCGTTGGTCTTCTCGACCAGGGTGGTGATGGAGGGGTGCAGTCCCAGGAGTTCGCCGACGTAGGCCGCCAGGTCGTTGCCGGAGTCCTCCGGCATGTACTCGGCCAGTTTGCCCGGCAGCTTGTGATCTTCCAGCACCTTGTTCACCAGGTTTCGGTCGAAAACGGTCCAGGCGCTCTCGCGATCGCCGTCGCGGGTTTCCAGGTACCCGGCGAGCTTGGTCCCGAGGGTGATGGCGCCGGCGCCGGTTTCGCGGGAAATGGTGACCGCGGGCCCCTGAGGCGGGCGTTTTTGCTTGGGCAGCAATTCCTCCTGGAAGCGGGCCTTGAAGTAGCGCTGCAGCGAGTCGATGTTCGATGGTGTGCTCATGTGGGTGTCCGAAATGGTTCAGTGAGGCAAGCCGTTCGCCCCCGCGTTGTCAACCAAACGGTCAGTGCAGAGGCGAGAGAGGCGTGGTTTCGTCGATGAAAAAGAGGGCGTCGTAACGCCTGGGCAAGACGGTGGGCACGTATTGGGCCGCCTCGCGTTCCGGTTGATACACGACCCCCACCGCACGATGGCCCCGGATTCCGAACAGGGGAGAGTCCTCGCCAATGCCGTCGAACATCAGCAACGCCCGGCTGTGATCTCCAGTACCCAGGGCGACGTCGATGCTGCCGGGCTGGGCGTCGGGCAGCGGGAGGACTTCCGGTTCCGCCTCCCAGGTTCGTCCGGCCACGATCTCCCCCCGGCGGGTGGCGAAACCGAGGATAAAGACGTCGTCGCCCCAGCGTTGGCGGGCGAGTTGTCCGATATTGATCTGTCCTTGCACGGTCATCGGGGTCGCGCGGGCGTCGCCCACATGAGTGTTGTGCGCCCAGACAACGGCGCGCGCCTCCTCACCGTGGTGTTCGAGGAGGCGGGCGACGGTTTTTTTGAAGTGTCGCGCCCGCGCGTTCCATGATTCGGCCTGGCTTTCAGCCATTCCGCGGATGTGGGCCTCGGCGTTGACGATAACAAGGGCGTGCTGTTCGGCCACAAAGTAACCCTCGGCTCCCAGGGTGCGTTCCAAGTCGGTGCGGTTTTCCCGAATGAGGTTCAAGGCTTCGCCCACGTCCTCGTGGGCGGAAGAGGCGAAGGCGAAGGCGGCTCGGGCGTAGCCTTCCGTGTCGTGCCGGTAGCGATTGAAATCCCGGTAGAGCGCTTCCAGCTCGCCCAGCCACTCGACCCCGGTTTCTTCGATTTTCTCGAGAAGCGTGTCCATGGCGTTTTCCCAGCCGTACACATCGATTCCATAGAAGCCCGCCCGTTCTTCCGGCTGGCGTTGCCGGTTGTGGCGGGCGAGCCACTCGGCCATCTCGGCCGTTTCTTCGTTCGCCCACAGCCAACGGGGCCAGCGATCGAAACTCCGCAGGAGGTTCCGGATCGCGTCGCCATTGTTTTCGTGGGAGGCGTCTCTCAGGAGCTGGTTCAACCGGTACAGGTCGGCCCAGTCTCCCTCCACGGCCACGAAACGGAAGCCCATTTCCTCGATCAGTCGCCGGCTGATCTCGGCGCGCCAGGTGTAGAACTCGGACGTCCCGTGCGACGCTTCCCCGAGCAGCACGACCCGCCGCTCACCGGCGGCTTCGACCAACGCGTCGAGATCTCCGCTGACTTCAACCGGACGGGCGAGCTCCGCCATGGCCTGGACGTAGGGATCCTCAGCCAGCGCCCAGAAGGGGCTCGCCATGGAAAACAGCCCGGCGATCAGACAAGCGGTGCGGCGTCCAGATTGAATGGAAGGAAATCGGGATTTCATCATCGTGCGACTCAGGATTCCATCCGACCGTGCGGTTGTCGATTCAGTCCCGAAACAGGTGGTTAGGACAAAAACAAGCCGGAAGCTTTCTTGTGGTGTCATAAAAGGCCCGTTGATCTCCTCGCCAACTGTGTCCGGTTTCCGGATTATTCCATCGCTACGGGCGCTGGCCAATAGAAATCGAATCGGAGGTGTATCCGATTGCCATGGTGATTTTGATTGAACGGGTATACCATTCAAAAGCATCGGTTTATTGGAGATCTCAACGTTTCGATTTCCAATGCCCTGTGATGCGGCTTGCTGCCGTCGAATGAGAATGCCTTGGCCCGCCCGTGCTCCCATCCGTGTTCGGGCCGGAGTCAGCCGTTCCCGGTTTGCGGAAAGAAAGGTTGTCAGCGCCAGTTGAAAGACCATGCTGGCGGCCATGGCGGAATCCCCGGAGAACGAAGGAAAAACGTCGCCATCCCTCGCCCGCTGGGCGGGATTGGGGTTGGTGTGCGTAGTCGTTGTGATTGGCTACCTGGTGGCCGGCGAGATTTCGCCCCGCGAGGTTCCGCTCGAACAGGCCGAACGCCTCGCGGCGGCGGCCGACGTCGAGGCGGACGAGGTTCGGCACTACGGCTTCTGGTCCCTGGCGCCGGCGGTTGTCGCCATCGTACTGGCTTTTCTGACCCGCAATGTGCTGGTGGCGCTTTTCGTGGGAATTCTCGCCGGCGGGGTGATCACCGGTCAGCTCAACATCATCAAACACTATCTGATCCCGTCGCTCGGGTCGAGCGGGTACGCTCAGATTCTGCTGGTTTACCTTTGGTTCCTCGGCGGGTTGATCGGGATCTGGACCTGCACGGGCGGGGCGCGTCATTTCTCCGAATGGGCGGCGCGACACATCGTTCGCGGTCCGCGCTCCGCCAAGTTCTTCGGGTGGATTATGGGGTTCGTGTTTCACCAGGGCGGCAACACGAGCACCGTCCTGACCGGGACCACTGTCCGGGCCATCAACGACCGGCACAAGGTTTCTCACGAGGAGCTTTCCTATGTGGTTGACTCGACCGCTTCTCCGGCCGCCACGCTGCTGCCGTTCAATGTCTGGCCGATCTACGTCGGGGGGATTGTTGCGGGCAGTATTCCCCTGATCGCCACCGAAGAGGCCGGTATCGCGTTTTTCTTCCGCTCCATTCCTTTCAATTTTTACGCCATCTTCGCCGTGCTCTTCACCCTGTTGCTGGCTTGGGAAAGACTGCCGCTGATCCCGAGCCGCAAGATGCTTGTCGCTCGGAAGCGGGCCCGCGATGCGGGTAAACTCGATCGGGACGGCGCGCGCCCGCTGGCGGCTTCCGAATTGACCGAGGACCGGGTGCCGAGAAAGTACAGTCCGGGGCTGGTCGATTTTCTGGCGCCTATCCTGATCCTGATCGGGGTCGCCGTCGGGCCTTTCGTGTTTGTGTCGATCCGGGATGGAATCGACGAGGCCACCGTCCACATCAACGAGGCGTTCTTCCTGGCGGTGGCGACGGCCATCCTGATCGCGATTCTCAAGGGAATGAGCGTCCGGACAGCCATGGACGGATTCGTCAACGGCTGCAAAGGAGTAACCATCGGCGCCATCATCCTCGGTCTCGCGACCACGCTGAACGAGGTGAGCGGCAGCCTCGGGGTCGGGTTTTTCGTGGTGGACACCGTCGGCGACGTGCTGCCGGCGATCGTGCTGCCGGCTATGCTGATGCTGCTGTGCATGATAATCGCGTTTTCCACCGGAACCTCGTTCGGTACCTTCGCGGTGATGTTTCCCATCGCCATGCCGCTGGCCTGGAGCATTCATCCGGAGAGTTTTTACGTGATGCTCTGCTTCTCGGCTGTGATCGGAGGCAGTCTCTTCGGGGACCAGTGTTCGCCCATATCGGACACAACCATCCTCTCCTCCCTGGCGACCGGTTGTGACCTCATGGACCACGTGTACACTCAGATCCCGCTCGCCCTTACCGCCGCCGCCCTGGCCGCGACGTTGTACACGGTGCTCGTGGTGTTGCTGGTGTGATTGAAAAACCGTCTCCCCGCTCGATCACTCGCCGACAGGAAGCGGGTCTCTGAAGCATTCCGCGAACTTTTCCGTCAAGGATATTTTGCCAGGAAAAATATCGCTGCCTCGTTCGATCACCCATTGATGGAAAGCGGGCCCGCCGCCGAACCGGCCAGCCCCCGGCGCATTTCGCGAACCGGTGCGTCAAGTATAATTTGCCTGGAAAATTATCGCCTGAGAGCACGGGCGTCCCGCCCTCTGGAAGCGGGATTGCGATTCCGATTCATCAAAGGATGAACCGCCAAAAAAAGGCGGGCCGCGCGATGCGGACCGCCTTTTCCTGCAATTGATGATTCGGTGTTTTTTCGGGGTCAGCTTTCGGACTTGGCGGCTTCCATTTCCTCCAGGGCCGCTTTGCGGCTCAGGCGGACGCGGCCGCGCTCGTCGATGCCGATGCACTTGACCCACATTTCGTCGCCCAGTTTGGCGACGTCTTCGGTCTTGTTGACCCGGAAGTCGGCGAGTTCGGAGATGTGTACCAATCCTTCCTTGCCGGGCAGAACTTCGACGAAACAGCCGAACTCCTTCACGCTGCGCACCACGCCGCGGTAGATCTTATCCGGTACGATTTCGGCGGAGATCAGCTCCACTTCGGCCACGGCTTTGTCCATGGCGTCCTTGTTGTTGCTGTAAATCATCACCTTGCCGGTATCGTCGTCGGAGATGTCGATCGTCGTTCCGGACAGTTCGCTGATGCGGCGAATGTTCTTGCCGCCCGGGCCGATGAGGGCGCCGATCTTTTCCGGATCGATCTGAATCGTGGTGATGCGCGGCGCGTACCGGTTCATCTCCTTGCGCGGCTCGGCCAGGGTTTCCAGCATGATGTTGAGGATTTTGAGCCGGGCGTCGCGCGCCTGGAAGACGGCTTCCCGGGCGATGGACATCGGCAGGCCGCGGATCTTCAGGTCGAGCTGGAAACCGGTGATGCCCTCACTGGTTCCGGCCAGCTTGAAGTCCATGTCACCAAAGTGGTCCTCTGCCCCGAGGATGTCGGTGAGCGTCTTGTAGCGGTCGATTTCGCCCGATTCGTTACGAGCCGAAACGAGGCCGACCGAGATTCCGGCCACCGGTGCGATGATGGGCACACCGGCGTCCATGAGTGACAGGCAGCCGCCGCAGATGGAGGCCATGGATGTCGAGCCGTTGGACTCCATGATCTCCGATGTGACCCGGATGGAGTAGGGGAAGATGTCCTCCGCCGGGATGACCGCGAGCAGAGAGCGTTCAGCCAGGGCTCCGTGACCGATTTCACGGCGGCCCGGTCCCATCATCCGGCCGGTTTCTCCGACCGAGTAGTGCGGGAAGTTGTAGTGGAGGATGAACGACTTGGTGGTGGCTCCGCCGGTGAGGGCGTCGAGGCTTTGCGATTCGCGGGTGGCGGCCAGGGTGGTCATGCAGAGCGCCTGGGTCTCGCCGCGGTAAAAGAGAGCCGAGCCGTGCACGCGGGGCAGGAGACCGACGTCGCTGCCGATCTCACGCAGGTCCAGCGGGCCGCGTCCGTCCACCCGTTTGCCCTGTTCCAGGATATTGCTGCGGTACACGTCTTCCTGGACCTCTTCAAAGGCGATGGCGACGTCGTGTTCTTCGAAACCGTCCTCGCCCAGTTCCCGTTCGATGGTCTTGGTGGTTTCTTCGATCACCACGGAAACCGATTGTTCGCGTTCGCGTCGATTGTCCTGGAAGACGGCTTCGGCCAGTTTGGCCGGAGCTTCCCGGCGAACGATGTCCATCACCTCGGGCTTGGCGCGGACCAATTCGAACTCGCGCTTCGGTTTACCCGCCTGATCCGCCAGGTCTTTGATCGCTTTGATGATGGGCTGGATGGCACCCTGAGCGAACTCAAGGGCTTCCACGAAGCGCTCTTCCGGAATCTGGTCGGCGCTGCCTTCGATCATCAGCATTTCGGTCTCGGTGCCGACGTAAATCAGGTCGAGGGTGGATTCGTACTGCTGTTCGATCGTCGGGTTGACCACGAATTCGCCGTTGATTTCACCGAGGCGGATCGCGGCGATGGGGCCGTCCCAGGGAATGTCGGAAATCGCAAGGGCGGCGGAGGCGCCGTTGATCATGAGGATGTCCGGCTCGTTTTCACTGTCGGTGGAGAGCAGCATGCCGGCGACCTGGACTTCGTTGAGGAAGCCTTTCGGGAACAGCGGGCGCAGCGGTCGGTCGGTCAGTCGGCAGGTGAGGATCTCCTTTTCCGAGGGACGGCCTTCACGCTTGAAGTAGCCGCCGGGAAAGCGGCCGGCCGCGGCGAATTTTTCGCGGTAATCGACGGTCAGGGGAAAAAAGTCCTGGCCGGGGCGGAGCGCGTTGGCGACGGTGGCCGCCACAAAGACAGTGGTTTCGCCGAGGGCGATGGTGACGGCTCCGTTGGCGTGTTTGGCCAGGGTGCCGGTGGCGAGGGTAATCCCCGTTTCTTCGATGAGGGTGGTGTGTTTTTGCTTCATGAGTTGCTTACCGATGTTGTTCGTTCTCTCTTCTTAACACAGCCCTCGACCGCACGGAAAAAGGGGCAGCCGGAAGGACTGGCCGGGCCGTTCCTCCGGTTGCCAAAAAAGGGCTGCTTGCCGCAAACCATAGGAGGGCTGTTTCGCCCGCATGGTCCTATCTGCGAATGTTCAAACGCTGAATCAGGTTGTTGTACCGATTCAGGTCCTTACGTTTCATGTAATCGAGCAGCTTGCGTCGGCGGCTGGTCATGGCGATCAACCCGCGACGCGAATGGTAATCCTTGCGGTGGGTTCGCAGGTGCTCGGTTAACGCGACGATCCGGGATGTCAGGATGGCGACTTGTACCTCGCTGGACCCGGTGTCTTTATCATTGATCTGATACTCTTTGATGATCTCGTTCTTATTCTCTTCTGCCATGGATTGCTTGGTTTCATGATTTTTGGAACCCCGTTTCGGGATCCGTGAAACCAGCGACCGCGCCGGTTTCACCGTTGAACTCCGGCAATCCGGAGAATCATGGAAACGCGGTCCGGTGGACCGGGTTTCTAACGCAAGGCCCAGTCACTCATTCCGGAAAGCGAAGAGCAAGCGAAAAAGGGTGTCTGGTGACGAAATTCCAGGACTCCGCCGGCCTTCGCCGGCAGATTCCTAAGCGGCGTTCTTCTTGCCGCCGCTCTTGTTCGAGCCCTTTTTCAGGCGGGGCTTCCGGCGTCCTTCGACCACCGCGCGATCGATGATCACTTCGTTGACGTCGTCCCGTTGGGGCAACTCATACATGCACTCCAACATCAGTTTTTCCATGATCGAGCGCAGGGCGCGGGCGCCGGTTTTTAATTCCTTGGCGCGCGCGGCGATGGCCTGGATGGCGTCGCGGGTGAAGCGCAGGCTGACGCCGTCCATGGCGAACAGTTTGCCGTATTGCTTGACCAGCGAGTTCTTGGTTTGCTGGAGAATCTTTTCGAGATCGGCCAGTGACAGCTCGTCCAGTACCGACACAACCGGGAGGCGACCGATGAATTCGGGGATCATGCCGAATCGCACCAGATCCTCGGGGGCGATCTTTTTCATGATCTGCTCGCCTTGCGGCCCCTCATCGCGGGCCGGGGTGGATCCATAGCCGAGGACCTTGGCTCCGTCGCGACGTTTGATGATCTCGTCGAGCCCGACAAACGCGCCGCCACAGACGAAGAGGATGTTCGAGGTGTCGATCTGGATGTACTCCTGGTTCGGGTGTTTGCGCCCGCCCTGTGGCGGGACGTTGCACACCGTGCCCTCCAGGATTTTGAGCAGGGCCTGCTGGACCCCTTCACCGGAGACGTCCCGGGTGATCGAAACGTTGTCGGTTTTGCGGCCGATTTTGTCGATCTCATCGACGTAGATGATGCCGGCTTCGGCTTTCTTGACGTCGTAATTCGCGGCCTGCAGCAGCCGCAAGACGATGTTTTCCACGTCTTCGCCCACGTACCCGGATTCGGTGAGGGTGGTGGCGTCGGCGATAGCGAAGGGGACGTCCAGCGTGCTGGCGAGCGTGCGGGCGAGGAGCGTCTTGCCCGAGCCGGTGGGGCCGATCAGGAGAATGTTGCTTTTCTCGACTTCGACGTCCGAGAACTCCGAAGCCATCGCCGGCTCCTTGCGGTTGCCCATGCGTTGACCGAAGACGAGACGTTTGTAGTGGTTGTAAACGGCGACGGACAGGACTTTTTTCGCCTGTTCCTGTCCGATGATGTAATCATCCAAAACCTCTTTGATCTGCAGGGGCTTGAGCAACTTGAACGGCGCCGCGCCCGCCTGGGGCTCCGGGTGCGGCTGGGTTTCGCGGTCGATGATCGTCTTGCAGACCATCACGCAGGAGTCGCAGATATAGACGGCCGGCCCGGCGATCAGTTTTTTCACTTCGTTCTGCGATTTTCCGCAGAACGAACAGAGCGTGAGTTTGGATGACTTCGCCATACAATCAGACGGCTTGTTTGATTTCCTGGGCCTGGTTCTTGTCCTCCACCACGTTGTCCACGATGCCGTAGGCCTTGGCTTCCTCCGCGGTCATGAAATAATCGCGGTCCGAATCCTTCTCGATTTGCTCGACCGGCTTGTCGGTGTGGCGGGCCAGGGTTTCGTTGAGCGTCTTCTTCCAGCGAATCACCTCGCGGGCCTGGATGGAGATGTCCGACGTCTGCCCGGTGGCGTAACCCGAGGGCTGGTGGATCATCACGCGGCTGTTGGGAAGCGCGAAACGCTTGCCCTTGGTTCCGGCCGCGAGAAGCAGGGTGGCCATGCTTGCGGCCTGCCCGATGCAGTAGGTGACCACGTCGCAGTGCAGAAAATTGATGGTGTCGTAGATCGCCATCCCGCCGGTGACCACACCGCCGGGGGAGTTGATGTAAAGGTTGATGTCCTTTTTTGCGTCCTCCATCTGCAGAAAGAGCAACTGGGCGATGACCACGTTGGCGACGCCGTCGTCGATGGGCGTACTGATAAAAACGATACGGTCCTTGAGGAGCCGGCTGTAAATGTCCATGCTCCGCTCGCCCCGCGCCGTGTTTTCGGTGATGACGGGGACGTAGTAGCTGCTGTTGGAAGGTGTTGCG
The DNA here is from genome assembly GCA_007132315.1 of Opitutales bacterium. GTDB lineage: Bacteria > Verrucomicrobiota > Verrucomicrobiia > Opitutales > T3Sed10-336 > SLOW01. The sequence continues at coordinate 11,168 of SLOW01000177.1, read as the reverse complement.
TCTCTCTGGGTCATGTTTTGCTCTCTGGAAGGTTAGCCTCGCCGAGGAGGAAATCAAGTGTCTTGTCAAAAAGGATGTTCTGTTGAATGGAGCGGACCCGGTCCTCGTCCTTGCGCAGTTCCTTGACCAGATCGTCGGGGCGTTTGCCGCTCTGCATGGCTTCCTGCATGAGGTAGCGCTGCATGTCCTCGTTTTCGATTTTGAGGCTCTCGGCCTCGGCGATTTTCATCAGGATCATGCGGAGTTTCACCCGCCGGACGGCCGCTTTCCGGCCCTCTTCGTAAATCCGCTCCTTGTGCTTTTCCAGTTCGGCCTCCGGCACGCCCTGCCGCAGGTTCTGTTCGATCATGCGGTGGAGGATGTTGTTGGTTTCGCCTTCGACGGCCGATTCGGGGACGGAGAACTCGATTCGTTCCAGGAGGGCGTCGCTCAACTGCTGGCGCTGTTTGGCCCGGCCGTCGTATTCCTTGCGTTGGGCCAGTTCCGTGCGGATCTGCTCCTTCAGCTCATCCAGGCTTTTCACGTTCAACCCTTCGAGGAACGCATCGTCCAATTCGGGCAGCTTCTTTTCGCGCACTTCGAGCATTTCCACCGAGTACAGGGCCTCCTGGCCGGCGAGGGCCTGTTCGGAGAAATCATCGGGGAACTCGACGGTGATCTCCTTCTTGTCCCCGGCCTTCATGCCGGCCAACTGCTCCGCGAATCCGGGAATGCCCGCTTCCTGGCTGCCGACTTCCTCCCACGTGGCATTCTGAGTGCCGAAAATCGGCCGTTCGGGCACGCGTTCCGCGATCGGTTGCTCGCCGATCCGCCCTTCATAGGAGATTTTAACGTAGTCGCCGGCAGCCGCTTCCCGCTCCACGACCTCGTAATCCGCCCGTTGATTGCGGAGCGTTTCAATGGTGCTCTCCACTTCGCCGTCCTCCACCGACGCGTCGGCCTTCTCGACCGGAATGCCTTTGTATTCCGGCAGATTGAAGTCGGGGTGCACATCAACGGTGAACTGGATTTCGTTGTCGCGTCCGCGTTCGAGTTCCGCGCCGGAGATATCGATCACCTGAAAAACCTCGGTGTTGGTCTCTTTGAGTGCTTCCCGGTAGGCGTTGGAAACGACCTTCTTGTTCAACTCGTCCGCGATTTCGCGGCCGAAACGCTTTTCAACCATGGGCCGGGGCGCCTTTCCCGGGCGGAAGCCCGGAATCCGGGCCTGTTTAGCGAACTCGCCGAGCACGTTTCCATGCTCGTTTTCGATCTCGTCGGCGGTCATGGTGACCACGAGCGTTTTTCTGGTCGCGTTGATGTCGTCGGTTTTGATATTCACAGCTCTTGTGTCTGGGTTAAACAGTCCATCAGAACCGAGCCCCGCGGGAGCGGTCAATGACATAATCCCGGAGGGAAGCGCGTGGCTGGTGCTCGACGCTTCCCTGCCGGTGGTGTACGCGGGTTTGCTCGACCGCGATCGCTGGCTGGCCCTGGAAAGACGCGCGGGGGCGCCGGCGGAACAGCTTTTTCCGGCGGTGGGCGACGCCCTGAGGGATGCCGGGAAACGTCTGGCGGAGTTGGATGGTTTTGTATTCTGCGAAGGTCCCGGTTCCATTCTGGGCATGCGGGTGGCCTCTCTGGCCGTGCGCGCGTGGCGCCGGCGGGCGGCCGGTGTCGCCCCCTGTCTGGCCTACGGCAACCTGGCGGTTCTGGCCGCCTCCCTGCTCGAACGCGGCGAATCGCCGCCGTTCGGGGTGATCAGCGACGCGCGCCGGCGGCACTGGAACCTGCTGGCCGTCGATTGCGACGGCGGCATCGGCCGGCCCCGCCGGGTGGACGACGCGGCGCTGATCGCGGCTTCGGAGCCGCTCTGGCGTTCCCCCGAAGGCGGCGTGGTTCGTCCGGCTCCGGTGCCGGTGCGCCCGCTGGAGTACGACCTGGCCTCCGCCGCTCCCTGGTTCCGGCGCCACGGGCTGCTCCGCCCGGTCGAGAACCCCGAACCCCTGGTGTTGCGCCCTCCCGAATACGCCCGGTGGAGGGGCGGGGCGGGCGTCGGGTGACCCGTGCCGGGCGTTCCCGCCGTCCCGTGGGCGGCGGTCAACGGAAGCAACGCAGAGCCAATATCTTGACTCCCGCCAGCACGGCGTAGGTCGCGCCGAGGAAGACGGCTCCGGCCGGACCGGCCGGCAGATCGAAGCGGAAGGCGAGGAAAAAGCCCGCCAGCGAGCCGACAATCCCGACCGCCGCCGAGAGCGGGAACAGCATCACCATGTTCCGGCTGAACAGCAGGCCGATCAATGGAGGGACGATCAGGAAGGCGAATCCGGCAATGGGGCCGACGTTGAACACCGCCACGGAAACGGCGACGCCGGCCAGAATGAAGAAGAACACATCCCAGGCCGCGACCGCCTTGCCCATGGTGACCGCCAGGTCGCGGTCGAAGGCGAGCAGGAGGAAATCCTTATTGAAAACCAGCAGCAGGCCGCCCACCAGTCCGAAGAAGACCACGGCCTGGATCAGGTCCACCGCGGTGACGGCGACGATCTCGCCCTTGAGCATGTTGAGCAGGCCCGCTTCCGCCACCGGGGCGTTGGCGATCAGTACGAGACTCAGTCCGCTGACCGCCACGAAGACCAGTCCGATGACAGCCTCCGCCTGTCCGCCGCGAGGCAGCAGCAGTCCCATGGAGAGGAGCGCGATCAGGGTGAAAACGATGGACCCGGTCAGTGCCACGCCCATGTGTGGAGTCGCTCCGGGCAGGAGGCCGAACCACCCCATGCCCTGGCTCAGGAAGGCGAAGGCGATTCCGGCCGAGGAAACCTGCGGAATAGCCACTCCGATGAAGACGATCCGCCGCAGGACGAAATAAATTCCGATCAACGGGCAAACCGCTCCGATGATCAGGGCCATGCCCACCCCGTGGCGCAGGTAGGGCCAGGCGGCGCGCAGGTCTTCAAGTTGAAGAAACTCCATCATAACTCAGAGAAATATCCCCACACCCGCTTCGCGTTCGATGTGATCGAGCATCGATGCTGTGGCGTCCACCTGAACCCGCCCCTGGTGGAACCAGGCGATGCGGGGGGCGAACTGCTTGAGGAGGGGCAGGTTGTGACTGGCCAGGACGATTGCCACGCCGCGTTCCCGGTTGAGTTCGGCCAGCTTGGCCATAAAAGAGCGTTCCGATTTTGCATCGACACCCGAAGTCGGTTCGTCGAGCAGCAGCAACTCCGGGTTCATCACCAGCGCGCGGGCGAGCAGCACGCGCTGTTTCTGGCCGCCCGACAGCTTGGAAAAACGCTGCCCGGCGAGACCTTCGACGTCGAGGTCGCTCAGCGCCCGCCGCGCCTCCGCCCGGTGTTCCTCCTTCACCCGGCGCCCAGGGCCCAGAAACGAATAGGTACCCATCAGCACCACTTCGTAAGCGGTGATGGGGAATATCGGATCCAGCTTTTCGTTCTGGGGAACGTAGCCCATTACCGGCGGGCGGTCCCCGCGCACCGCGTACTGAAGGTCCCCCCCGAGCGGGGGGATGAGTCCGGCCACCGTCTTGATGAAGGTGGATTTTCCCGAACCATTGGCACCTACGAATGCCACGAAATCGGTCCGCCGGCAGATGAAATCCACCCGACCTAGAACTTCGGTGCTTCCGTAGCCCAGGGAAGCCTGGTCCATGGTGAACAGAGGCGGCTCTTCGGGAGGTTGACCGGTCGTCATGATTCGCGCGGTGTCATCCGGAGGCGGGTTGTTGTGGGCTGGAACTTCAGCGTTCCATGGCTTCCACAATTCGTCTGACGTTGTGGTCGATCAAATCCAGATAGGTGTCAATGCCGTTCACCGCCCCCGGGAATTCAGCCAATTCGACGATCGCCGCGTCGGTGTCGCCGGCGAGGCGCAGCAGGAGCCGGGTCGGCCGCACCGGTTCGCTCCAGACCATCCGCACGTTTTCCTCCCGCATGCGCGGAATCAGCCGGCTGATGTGGCGCGGGGTCGGCTCGATCCCGGGAGCCGGTTCCAGGGTGTCGATGATCTCGAAGCCGTAACGCCGGGCGAAATAGTCGTAGGTCGCATGGTAGGTCACCACGTGGGTGCCCCGGTAGGGTTCGAGGGCGGCTTCCCACTCGGCCATCTTTTCCTCCAGGGTTTCCCGGAAGCGCGCCAGGTTTTCCCGGAAACGTTCCGCGTTGTCCTCGTCGAGGCGGGTCAGGCGGTTCGCGATATTCTCCGCCACGATCAGCGCGTTGGCCGGATCGAGCAGGTAGTGGTGGTTCCCCTCGCCGTGGGTGTGGGCGTGACCGTGGGCGTGATCCACGGGTCCCGCCGCCACCCCGATCACGTCGATGCCGCGGGAGGCGTCGAAGTGCCCGACCCGTCCCGGTCGGATCCGATTGTTACGGACGTTCGCCAGCAGGCTTGGCAGCCAGGCGTGTTCGAGATCGAGCCCGACCACGACCAACACGTCCGCTTCGGCGAGATGGCGGGAAAACGCCGGACGAGGGCGGATGTGGTGGGGATTGTCGGTGCCGCGGGCCAGACTGACCACTGCCACGGCTTCTCCACCGATCTTCTCGGTGATCGAGGCCAGGTCCGGGGTGGTGGTGACCACCTTCAACTGCGCGCCGGCCGACGGAGTACCGGCTGCGAGCATGACAAGTGCGGACAAGCAGGTGAGTGGACGAAACGACAACAGGGTTTTGTTCAGGATTTTCATGGGAGGCTCCTTATCCAGGAAGGCTGACGACGGATGTGAGCCGAACGCCGGATTGCCAAGAAATCGGGAATCCGGTGCCGGTCACCTGTAGATGTTTCCGATGGGGAAGGACAGCCTTTTTCTGCGGTTGGTTCACATTTGTGGGAAATTATCCAACGTTCTTGTCGTGCCGGTGGACTTGTGGCGAGTCGGGCCTTTGGTGGTTCGCGCACGAAAAAATCCGGCTCCTCTGGTGGGAAGCCGGATTGTTAAGAGTACTTTCGTTCGTTTAGACCGCGCCGTCACCGCGCTCGTCGGTGCGGATCCGGATCGCTTCCTCGATGGGCAGGACAAAAATCTTGCCATCGCCGATCTTTCCGGTCTTGGCCGCTTTGACCACGGCTTCGACCGTCTTGGAGACAATGTCGTCCGCGACGACGATTTCCACCATCACCTTCGGCAGGAAATCGACGGTGTATTCGCTTCCCCGGTAGATCTCGGTGTGCCCTTTCTGGCGCCCGAAGCCTTTCACCTCGGTCACCGTCATTCCCTCGATGCCGAGTTCTGACAGGGCCTCCTTAACCTCCTCCAATTTGAACGGCTTAATGATCGCTTTGATTAACTTCATGGATATCCTTCCTTCTTATCTTAGTAAGTTGCTTGTAATTTGTTTTCCGGGTGCGGCGCAAGGAAATGTTGCCGTTTCCCCGCGCCGCGGCCCGGTTGTTGTTAGCCGGTTACTTTGCCGAAGTCCGGATACGCTTCCTGGCCGTGTTCGGAGTAGTCGAGACCTTCGTCCTCTTCCTCTTCGGTCACCCGTAAGCCCATGGTCGCCTTCAGAATCAGGGCGAGCACAACCGCCACCACGAACGCGAATCCGCAGAAGGTGACGGTGCCGATGACCTGCGAGACTAAACTGATGTCCGGGTTGAAGAAGGCGATCACCACCGTGCCCCAAACGCCGCAGACACCGTGCACCGAGATGGCGCCCACCGGATCGTCGATCTTCACTTTGTCGAAGAAGATGATGGCGAAGACCACGATGATTCCGGCGACCAGTCCGATAAAGACCGCCGCCCACGGGCCGACCGCGTCGGCGCCGGCGGTGATGCCGACCAGACCGGCGAGGACGCCGTTGAGGGCCATGGTGATATCCGGCTTCTTGAGCAGGATCCACGAGGTCAGCATCGCGGCGATGGCACCCATGGCCGCCGACATGGCGGTCGTCGTGAAGACGAGCCCCAGGTCCTTGGGCTCGGCCGAGAGGACCGACCCGCCGTTGAACCCGAACCAACCGAACCACAGCAGGAACACGCCGACTGCGGCCAGCGGAATGTTGTGGCCGAGGATCGGTTTCATCCGGCCACCCGAGAGATACTTGCCCCGCCGGGCTCCGAGGATGAGCACCGCGCCGAGGGCGGCGAAACCGCCGAAGCCGTGCACGGCCGAAGAGCCGGCGAAATCGTAGAATGGAACGGCGAGTTCGGCGAGGAAACCTTCACCCCAATGCCAGGAACCGGCGATCGGGTAAGCGAAAGCGACGAGGACGAGGGAGAAGACCATGAAGGAGGACAGTTTGATCCGTTCCGCCACGACCCCCGATACGATCGTCGCGGCGGTGGCCGCGAACATGGCCTGGAAGATGAAATCGCCGTAACCGGTCATGGCCAGACCGATCCCTCCGTACCCTAAGGTGAAGTCCTGATTCAGGTCGCCGATCGGGCTGCCTATTCCGAAGACGTACGGGATCTGCCATTCACCCGGATAGTGCATGTTAAAGCCGATCAGGCCGTAGGTCAGAATGCCGATCGAAATAATGAACACATTCTTGAACAGCACGTTGACCGCGTTTTTCTGCCGAGTCAGACCGGTCTCCAGCGTGGCGAAACCGAGGTGCATCAGGAAGACCAGCCCGGCTGCGATAACCGTCCAGAGCATGCTTGTGACGAAGAAGTCGAACGCATAGGCATGGAAGCCGTGTTCGGCCACCATCTCCTCATACTCCGCCTTGAAGGCGAGATCGTCTTCCGTCGGTTCGTATTCGGCCGCGGCTTCGGCCTCTTCGGCCTGTAATTGGGCCGGAGAGCCAGGAGCCGTCGCCAGGATGAAGGCGCCCGACATTATTAAAACGAGTTTATACCAATGCTTCATATCGTCATTCCTTTTGTTTTATCTGTCTGGAACTGGGTTTGAATTTCTGGATACACACCGGGAACCATTCCGCGGTGCCTGAGGCTTTAGCAGGGGGTGTGCCAATTTCCAAAACAGACCTCAAATCACCAGCGAATCGAGCTCCGGCAGGGCCGTCGGGGCGGTTGGTTCGGCCATGCGCCAAACGTTGTGCGGGACGTTTCGGCAGGCAGTTGCGGAGAGCGGGACGCGAGCGGGAACGCGGCGACCGGCCGGGTGTTCAAAAAACAACAGCCCCGCGATCGGGCCGTGCGGTTGCGGGCGGCCGCCTGGCGCGAACTGGTTTGACGGGGTGGCTTCGATTGTGCCCGATCAGGTGCCGGTGCGTCTGGAAACCTCAAAAAAACGATGTCTGGCCGGTTCGCGCTGTTCGGCGGTCAGGGGCGGGAGCGGGGGGAGGGTGCCGGAGGTGCTCCGCGCCGCGAGCCCGGCGGCGATGTCGCGGAAGGCCTCGAAGCGGGGGTTGTCCGTGGGCGGGGCTTGTACGGTCTGCCGCAGGAATCCGCGCCACTCGGTCAGCAAACGGTCGATATCGCCCCGGCCGGTGAAATCGACCGCCAGTTCGGAGCGGCGGGCGCGATGTTCGACGATTTCGCGGACCACGTCGGCGGCGCCGTAGCCGTACTGCGGAGGGACGCCTTCGAACAGGTAACCTTCGACGCTGAACCGGTGGTAGGCTTTGCGGCAGACGCCCGCCAGGCGGCCCATCCAGCGCGGGTTGGTGCCGCGAAAACGTTCGCCCCCGAAGAGGTCGGCGATGTCGAACACCAGGTCGTCCAGGGGATATTTCCGGTCCTCCAGCGCGGCCGCCAGCGCCAGGCCCTCGGGGCCGAGAAAGAGGCGGACGATTCCGCCGCGCCGGGTCAACCGCAGTTGTTTGTCGAGGACGCCGATACGGGTCCACTGCCACAACAGGGTCGGTTCCGGGCTGAGGGTGAGGCATTCCTGCCGGAGCGTGCAACGGTGGCACCCTTTGAACGGACGGCGTTTGCGCCGGACGAGTCTCGCCCGGCCGGTGTCGGTCAGCACGCCGCAGGGAAAGGCCTCGGGCGTGCGCGAGCCGGTTTCCTCGACGCCGAGCCGGGGCGGTTTTTCCGTGAAGAGCCGTTCCTGGTAGAGCGGGGCCAGTTCGGTCGCGGTTGCGCCCCGGTGCAGTCCGCGGAGAAAGAACGCCCACGGAAAGGGCGCCGCTCGTTTGAGTTTCTGTGGCCGTGCTTGAGATAGACGGGGCGTGGCGTCGGTGCACAGCAGGTAGCCGGTTTCGTCGATGCCGCGGCGGCCGGCCCGGCCGGTCATCTGCATCAGCTCGTGCGGCTGGATGCGGTGTTCAAACTCCTGGTGGCGATAGCTGTGAGCCGTGATCATGACGGAACGCAGCGAAAAATTGATGCCGGCGCTCAAGCCGAGTGTCGCCACCACGGCCCGTAGTTGCCCCGCCTTGGCCAGCGGCTCGATGATCCCGGCCCGCTGCGTGTACGACAGCCCGCTGTGGTGGTAGGCGACGCGGTTGCGCAGAAGGCGCGTGAGTTTCGGCCCGAGCACGCTTTCCTGCTCCGCGGTGAGGCCCAGCGGTTGGGCCAACGGAATTTCCCGGGCCAGTTGCCGGGCGAGGCGTTCGGCTTCGCGGCGGTGGGGGGCGAAGAGCAGGACGGGACCGAGATCCTCCCGCAGCGCTCCCGCCACCCGTTTGGCCCAGTAGCCCTTGACACTCGCCGGGCAGTAACGTGCCAGCTCGTTCGCGTCCACCTCCTCCAGGGGAACCGGGCGTTCGCGGTGGCGTACGACGCGGGTCGCCCGCCCCATTCGCGCGAGCCAGGACGCCACGCTTCCCGGGTTGTCCACCGTACCGCTCAGAAAGAGATACCGGACCCGGGCTGAGAAGGCCATCAGCACGCCTTCGTAGTGGTTACCGCGCAGCGGGTCGCCCAGCCACTGGTATTCGTCGATCACCAGCAGTTCGACGCCGGCGTTCTCGAACGGGAGATTCTGGACGGCTTCGAGGGTGGCCACGACCACGCCGGCCCGGGTGTTCATGGCGATGTCGCCGGTCATGATTCCCGTGTCCCACCCCCGCGCGGTCCACTCGGCGAACTTGTCGTTTGCCAGGGCCCGGGTGGGAACGGTGTAAACCGCGCGGCGGGAAAAATTCGTCTTTTCCATGAACTTCTCGAAGACGAACGTCTTGCCGGCGCCGGTCGGGGCGTCCACCACCACGTCCTCGCCGTCGATCAACCCCGCAACCGCTTCGGCCTGCCAGCGGTCGGGCAGGGTCAGTTTCTGCAAGCCTGCGAGGTCTTCAAGGAACACGCCGAAAATGTGCGCCTTTCCCACCCACCCGTCAACTGCGCGCGAGGGCCCCGCCTTTCGGACGATTTATCCGGCGATTTTGATCCAGATCAAACCGCATTACGGAATCTAATTCTATATTCGTCTTGCTATGAAAAACACGAATCAATCATTCGATCCAACGCGCGCCTTGCAGGCGCCATTCGGGAGAGCCGGGCTGCGGTTCCTGGCCGTCGCGGGGACCGCCGCTCTATTGTGGGCGGTCTCGTTTGAGGCCCGGGCTTGCGTGGCCTGCAATCTCACCTTCGAAGACGAGGTGCTCAACCAGCGTTCCGGCACCTTGGCCGGACGCGACATGATCGCCGCCATGGAGAATCAGAAAGACCTCCCGCTCGACGGCCTGTCCGACGTCACACCGCGCGAGCCGCGAACGGTGAAAGTGGCCGACACCGCCGATCCCGCCGAAGCCCTGTACCAGGTGGCGCCTTCACCCGCGGACCTCACCCCCGCTTCGCCCCGCCGCGAATGGCTCGACCTTTACAGCGAAGATGAGGACTTCATCGAAATCCTCCGCCGCGACGAGAGCTTGTCCATCCCGCAGACCGGCTATGTGTCCCAGGACGCGACGCCGGACAAACGTTTCACCATCGAACTCGACGAGGGGCTGGCCTATTTGGGCAACGGAGTTGTTTACGACGGCTTCCTTACCAACGGCAAGGTGCCCGGGCCGACCATCGTCGTGGACCAGGGGGATATCGTCGAGTTCACTGTGGTCAATAACGGCAACATTCCCCACGGGGCTTCCATCCACGCGGCCTACACGCAAACGTCGTCCTACCTGGGACAAATCCAGCCCGGCCAGAGCAAGTCGGTGACGTTTCGCGCCACTTATCCCGGGGTCTTTATGTATCACTGCGCTCCGGGCGGACACGCCATTCCCATGCACGTGCTGTTCGGACAGTACGGAATGATGGTGGTTAATCCGAAGGATCGGAAGTACAAACTCGAGGAGGAGCTCGGCCGCGGGCCGGACGTGGAAATCAACCTTATCCAGCACGAATGGTACGCCAGCGGCAAGGACGCGGTGGAAGGCAATCCGATGTACGTCACCTTTAACGGCAAACTCTTCCGCTACATCGAAGAACCGATTCAGGCGAAACCAGGCGACTATGTGCGGATCAACTTTCTGAATATCGGACCGAACCTTCTGTCCACGTTCCACCTTGTCGGGATCATCTGGGATTACGCTTATTGGCAGGGACATCCCGAAGCGGTGCTGCCCGGAGGGCAAACGGTGACCGCGGGTCCGTCGGATTCATGGGTCGTCGAGTTTCGTGTACCGCCGGAAGAGGGGGCCTACACCATGCTGTCGCACGCGGTCGGATCGACCAGTCGCGGCGCCATCGGACTCCTGGTGGCGGATCGGGACGCCGAAACACCCGTCACGGTCTCGGCCGAAGGTCCCGAGCACACCCAGGAGGAACTGGCGGAAATGGCGGAGGACGCCGTTCGGGTCATCTCGCCCTTCCGTCCCGGCACGGCTTCGGTCGATCAGCCGGTGGTATACAGCGACGATACCGACGAAGTCAACGTCAGCATTATCGGCAATTCCTATTATCCGAAAGTGATCGATATCGCTCCCGGAACGACCGTCACCTGGGTGAACGAGGACGTGTTCTCTTACCTGGCCGGCGAGTTTTCCGGAATCCACAACGCGGTCAGCACCAGCGGTCCCGACCGCTTTGTTTCGCCCCTTCTGGCTCACGGTGAGTCGTACAGTTTCACCTTTGAAGAGGAAGGCGAGTACGAGTATATCTGCACGCCACACCCCTACATGGAGGCGAAGGTGATCGTGCGGTCCGCGAGCGATGAGCCGGTTGAGGACGTCGCCTCTCGCGGGTTGGGCGGTTGGGCCCTGAGCTTGGCGGGCATGGCGGTTCTGGTTTCAGTTGTCAGCCTGCTCCGCAGGCGTTAAGGGTTGCATATTGATCTTCGACTGCGAATGTTGAAATAGAATTCAATC